>CAZNDQ010000094.1:0-10902 GCA_964571825.1 uncultured Planctomycetales bacterium
GCCTTGCGGTCAAGCCACACAGCGCACATGGCGATGTGGCCGACGAGCTGGCCGCGGTCAGTGTAGCCGAAGCCCTGCGTCGACTGGAGTTCCTCGCCCTTGCCGAGGTCGTGAAGGAAGGCGCCGGCGAGGACGAGGTCGCGGCTGACCTGTGGATAGAGCGGCGTGACGACGAGGGCGAGTTCGAGGACATTGAGCGTGTGTTCGAGGAGGCCGCCGACGAACGCGTGGTGGAGCTGGGCGGCGGCGGGGCTGGTGCGGAAGCGCTCCATCAGCGGCTCATCGTTGACGAACTCGCCCACGAGAGCGAGCACGTGTTTGTTTTCGATGGTGCGGAGGATGTCTTTGACCCGCGCCCACATCTGGGCGACGTTTTTCTTCGTCGCCGGGAGGAACTCCTTGATGTCGATCTGCTCGGCGTCGGCCGGGCGCATCGCGTCGATGATGAACTGGAGGTTGCCCTTGTAGCTCTCGACGCGGCCGCGGAAGCGGAGGAATCCGCCCTGGGGCATGGAGTTGAACATTTCCTCGGTGGCGTTCCAGACGCGGCCGAGGATCTGGCCGGTTGAATCCATGAGCACGGTGTGGATGTAGAGCGAGCCGTTGGTGGTGGTGCGGAGGTCCTTGGCCTGAATGAGGAAGACCTGGTCTTCGAGGCGCTGACCTGCCTGCAAGTTGCCGATGGGGATTCTGGCCAAGACGGTTCTCGGTCGCTCGGGTCACGCTGCTGTTTCGTCGGAACGTGCTGGGGGCGGGCCGGGCACGCCGCACCGCGAATCCTGCGCGGCCCTGACAGAATAGTGCAGCGGGATCGCAGCAGCAAGCGGGCGGGTGCCTTGCCTGTGAGCAGCATGGCCGGTAGGCTTCCCGCTCCCGTTTTCCGCATCCTGAGCATGGGAACGACGGTATGCGCTGGAGCCGCTTTTTCATTCCGACCGTCCGCGAGACCCCGGCCGACGCCGTGGCGCCGTCGCACCGGCTGATGATCCGGGCGGGGCTGATCCGGCAGGTGGCGGCGGGGTCGTACAGCTACCTGCCGCTGGGGTATCGCACGCTGCGCAAGGTGGAGCGGATCGTGCGCGAGGAGATGGACCGCGCGGGAGCGATCGAGCTGCACATGCCGGCGATGCAGCCGATCGAACTGTGGGAGGAGACGGGGCGGACGCTGAGCATGGGGACGACGCTGGTGCGGCTGCCGGATCAGCCGTGGCGGCGCGGGACGGTGCTGGGGCCGACGCACGAGGAGGTCGTGACGGACATCGCGCGGCACTTCATCAACAGCTACAAGCAGTTGCCGGTGAACCTCTACCAGATTCAGACGAAGTTCCGCGACGAGCAGCGGCCCAAGAGCGGCGTGCTGCGAACGCGCGAGTTTCTGATGAAAGATGCGTACTCGTTCGACGCGGACAAGGCGGGGCTCGACGTCAGCTATCAGAAGATGTACGACGCGTATTGCCGCATTTATTCGCGGTGCGGGCTGCCGTACGTCGCGGTCGAGGCGGAGAGCGGGCCAATCGGCGGGGATGCCTCGCACGAGTTCATGGTGGTGACGCCGGCGGGCGAGGACGTGATGGTGCAGTGTGCGAGCTGCGGGCACGCGGCGAACGTCGAGCGGGCGACGCCGGCGCCGCTGCCGAAACAGAGCGACGCGCCCGCGCCGCTGACGGAGGTGCACACGCCGGGGCAGCGGACGATCGACGAGGTGACAAAGTTCCTGAGGCTCGGGCCGGAGCGGATGATCAAGACGCTGATCTACCGCGGGCGCGACGGGCAGACGATCGTCGGGCTGGTGCGCGGGGACCACGAGATCAACGAATTGAAGCTTGCGCGCGCGGCCGGGGTCGCGGGCGTCGAGCTGGCGGACGAAAAGACAATCGAGGCGCTGACGGGGGCGCCCGTGGGGTTCGCGGGGCCGCACTCGCTGCGCGGGAAGGCAACAATCGTCGCGGATCAGGCTGTGTCGGTGATGGTGAACGCGGCGACGGGGGCGAACAAGGGCGACTTTCACGTCACGGGGCTGAACCCGGGGCGCGATTTCAACGCGGACGTGGTGGCGGACATCCGCTCAGCCGTGGAGGGCGACCGCTGCAATCAGTGTGGCGGGGCGCTGACGTTTCAGACGAGCATCGAGGTCGGCCACGTCTTCAAGCTGGGCACGAAGTACACCGACGCGATGAAGGCGAACTTCCTCGACGAGCATGGCAAGTCGCATCCGATGATCATGGGCTGCTACGGCATCGGGCTGAACCGCATCATGGCCGCAGCCATCGAGGCGCACCACGATGAGTCGGGCATCATCTGGCCGGTGAGCATCGCGCCGTACGAAGTGCTGATCGTGGCGCTGGATTACGACGCCGACGAGCAGGTGCGGCAGACGGCCGACGGGCTGTACGAATCACTGCTGGCGGCCGGCGTGGACATGCTGCTGGACGACCGAGACATGCGCCCCGGGCCGAAGTTCAAGGACGCTGACCTGATCGGCGTGCCGCTGCGGGTGACGGTGGGCAAGAAGGGGCTCGCTGACGGCGTCGTCGAGTTCAAGCCGCGCGACCGGGCTGAGGCGGAGAAGATCGCACCAACCGCAGCGGTCGAGCACGTTCTCTCGGCGCTCAATGCCGCCCGCGCTACCCTCGAGCCGGCGTAAATCCAGCCGCGACAACAAGCTGCAATTCTTAGCATTTTTTCCCCACAGACCCCCCAAATGCTGTATAATATCGGTATGAATCAAATTGGCCAAGCGCGTTGCTCGGCCGCATTAAGGAGTTGCAAATGTCGCAACCTGAGCTTGTTGGTAGTTTTGTGGTAGAAATCGAGGGTATCGAGCAGGTAGCGCTTCTTAAGGAGGCTACTGCGAAGCAAAGGGACGCAGACTCTGTCAAATATGAATGCATGATAAGCCTCGGAATACCAAGAGAGTATGTGGTTCGCGCGAGCATTCTGTCTCGCTCAGAATTCTGCCCGAACGACGAAGTGCCGGAGAATTTGCGCGACTATGTCAAGAGTCGGGCGATCTTGAAGCTGCGGGACCGGCTACGCGACGGAACGGTGGCTGGGTCGGATGCTGAAGGCAGACGCCCGTCATGTAAGGTTGATTGGCTCAAGCCTACTGCCGACGAAATCGGGCGTGCGCCGAAATTGCGAGCCGAAGCCGACATTCGCGGATTCGCGGCTCGGGTATTTGAGATGTCAACCACACGAAGTCGAGCATAGAAGTTGGTGGTCAACGTTTGTTGTCATGATTCATGGTTCGGAGGATAGCTTCTTCGAATGAAGGACTACCACATCAACATTTTCTACAGCGAGGAGGATGGGGGCTACATCGCCGACATTCCGGACCTCGAGGCGTGTTCAGCCTTCGGCGCGACGCCCGAAGAAGCTCTGCGCGAAGTGACCGCAGCCCGTCAGGCGTGGATCGAGGCTGCACGTGCCGAGGGCAGGCCCGTTCCGCCGCCGCGCTACCGGCCGGCGATCTATCAGGCAGCGCCATAGTCCTTTCGCTTGCCGCGATGAACACACGCCGACTTCGCGACAATCACGCCGCGTGCCCCGCTCGGTTAAGATGCCGTTGATGAGGAGCGGCGAACAGGCAGGCGGCGATCCGTGCGCTGCGCGGCGGGTGTGGCTCGATGCGTTCGAGGTGCGGACGCGGGAGGAGCAGCGGCGGCAGCGCACGGCGCAGAATGCGTGGGCACTGGCGCGAGTGACGTTTTTCTTCGGCGCGCCGGCCGTGTGGATTATCCCCTACGTGCATCCGGTGTTCGCCATTTCCGGCACGCTCTTTTTCCTGGCCTTGTTTGCCTTCGCCGTCGCGCGCTATCGCCGCGCCGATCGCGCCCGCGCCTTCGCCGAGCAGTTGCTCACCGTCATCGACGAGACGCGCCGCCGCCTCGGCGGGCGCGTGACGCTCATTCGCTCCCATCAGCGCCCGAACGATGCGCCGCCCGGTGCGGGGCTGCCGGCCGCGCTGGACGGAGGCGCAACGTGGCCGCTGACGGCGCAGGAGATCGACGACCTCGACCTGTATGCCGCACCGGTCGGGGTATTCGGGCTGCTTAACCGCGCCTCATCGGCGGCGGGGGCGCGGCGGCTGCGCGACCAGCTCGAAGCGCCGCTGCTCGACGCGGACGCCATCCGGCGCCGGCAGCAGACGTTGGCGCGGCTGGCGGACGACCCGGAGGCGCGGCTGACGCTGCTGGCGGCGGGCGTGCCGCTGCGGCGCCGCGACGAGAGCTTCGACGCCCTCGTTCATGCGCGGCGCGGTGCCGCTCCGCTTGCGCTGCGTCTGGCGCCGGGCGTGCTGACCGTCTGGTCAGTAATCGGCGCGGCGGTGACACTCAGCGCGGTCGTTCTGCTGGGCACGGCCGCGTGGCGGGCGGGGCTGCTGGCGCTGATCGTGCTGATGACGATCAACGCGCCGCTGTATGGGCGGATGCGGCGATCGCTGCGCACGATCCGTGAGGCGTGGATCGCGACGCTTGCGGCGGCGCAGGCGGCGCAATCCTTCGCGGCCCGCGCGCCCAGCGCGCTGCCCGCCGATGGCGAACTCGGGCGACTGCGTCAGGCGCTCGCGGAGATGAATGCGCCGCACCGACTACCGGCGCTCTGCTCACGGGTGGCGTGGGCGGACAGCGGCGGGCTGATCCTGCAACTGCTCAACCTGACGGTGCTGGCGGAGTGGCACATCGTGCGGCGGATCCTCGACTGCGCCGTGCCGCAGCGGGAAGCGATCCTCGACGGCTTGGCGGCGCTGGCCGAACTGGACGCGCTGCTCGGCCCGGGCTGCTTCGCGTGGGAGCAACCGCATGTGTGCACGCCGCAACTGGCCGCGGACACAGCGCTGACGATCGTCGACGGGCGGCATCCGCTGATCGACCCGGAGGCGGTTGTCGGGAACGACGTACGGCTCAGCGCAGCGCAGCGATTGTGGCTGATCACGGGCTCGAACATGGCGGGCAAGAGCACGTTCCTGCGGATGGCGGGGGTGAACGTGCTGCTGGCGCAGATCGGGGCGGCAGCGGCCGCGCGCGAGATGACACTTTGTCCGCTGCGGCTGATCACGGACCTGCGGGCGCGCGACAACCTCGCACGGGGCGAGAGCTATTACCTGGCGGAAATCCGGCAGCTCCGGCGGATGATCGTGGCGCCGGCGGGCGAGGCGCCGCTGCTGGGGCTGATCGATGAGCCGTTCCGCGGGACGAACTCGGCGGAGCACGCGGCCGCGGGGCTGGCGGTGCTGGAGCACCTGCTCCGTTCGCCACACCTGTTCCTGCTGGCGACGCACGAGCAGTCGCTGACCGCGCTGCCGGACGGCAACGGGGCGGCGAACGTGCATTTTGCCGAGGACCTGACGGGGGCGGGGATGGTCTTCGACTACCGGCTGCGGCCGGGGCCGGCCGTGACGCGGAACGCGATCCGGCTGCTGGAGCGCGAGGGCTACCCGGACGCGCTGATCGAATCGGCCCGGCGGCATCTGGCCCAGCCCGACGGCGATGACGGGTCGAACTGACGCGGACGGCGCACGCACCGGCGACGCGCATCTTCCAGTTGGCGGATGAAGTGCGAAATCGGCGGCGAAAAGGTGCGGCGTTCTTCAGGCGCGCGTGCCCGTTGTCGATAGCCCAGCAGAAGCCGGCCGCGGGTGCGCGTCGGGACCGTCACCTCGATCCCCCGACGCCGTCGCGCCGACGCTGGGGAATCTCCACCATGACTTCGTCGGACCTTCCGCGCCGTTTTCGCATCAGCCTGCCGGACGCCGTGCTGCGGTTATCGGAGCGCGAGCGGCGGCGGCGTGCCCGCTGCACGGACTACGAGGTGGTGCTCGACGACTGCCGGTTTTTCGCGCGCGGGCTGCTGACGATCCCGATCCAGGAGGATGAGGAACCGTTCGTGGTGGACTGCTGGGCGGAGGTGGCGGAGCGGGCGCACCTCGTCATTGTGTGCACCGGTGGCGACGCGGAGCGTGAGGACATCGTGCCGCTGGCGGCGCGGCTGGCAAGCGTCATCCCGCCGTTCTACCAGGTGATCGGTTCGCCGGCTCTGATCCAGGTGCAGCCGATCGGGCATTTGCCGGAGATCATCCTGCAGGGCGACTGCCCGCTGACGCACATCCAGCGTGAGGGGCTGATGCCGGCGGAGTTCCGGGCGATCGCCATCGACCTGCTGAACCAGACGCAGGGGGCGCTGAGCAGCCTGACGCGGTGAGCGCGCCGCACAATGCCGGACGGTGTGACGTCATCGCCGGCGCCGCGGGGCCGTGGTAGAATTTCCATATCGGAAGCCCCGACGGAGAGCGCATGGCAACGCTTGCGACCAAGTCGTCCTTCGCTGCGCTGGCGGACATTATCCGCGCGGCCATTGTGTTCGGCCCGGATGCCTGGCGCGACGGGGGCTCAGGCGGGCAGAATCGCCGTGACGAGCGTGTCGGCCCCGGCCTTTCACAGGATCTGTTCGACCTTTTCGCGCTGCTGCGCGATCGGCAGGTGCCCTACTTACTCGTGGGCGGGATCGCGCTGCTCAAATATGTAGACGGGCGCAATACGCAGGATATTGATCTCGTGCTGTCGGCGGCGTCGTTGGACGCGCTGCCGGAGATTGAAGTTTCGGCGAGAGAGATGGATTTCGCGCGGGGTCGATTTCGTGGCCTCTCGATCGTCGTGCCGCCGACAAGAAACCCCGTGTTTCAACTGGCGCTGGAGCGCTACGCGACGACGCATTCGTTCGGTGACATTGACGTCCGCTGCGCGACGGTTGCGGGGCTGGTGCTGCTCAAGCTGTACGCGCTGCCGTCGCTCTATCGTCAGGGAGACGGGCAGCGGATTGCCTTGTATGAAGCGGACATGCTGATGCTGTTGCAGCGGCACCGGCCAGATACCGAGCCGCTGCTGTCGATCCTCGCGTTGCATCTCGACGCGGGCGCAATGGCGGAACTGCGGAACATACTCGGAGATATCTCTCAGCGTATCGCGCGCATTGACAGTGCCGCGGACATGCCTTAACTCAGTGTGCCACAATCGGTTACAATTGTGGTAATTGCCGTTGCGGTCAGTGTTTTCAACGATTTAAGCGGTTGAACCGAAACGGCCGATTGGCTAGGATAGATTGGTCAGAATGGAAGGAGGGGACAGGCAAAGCGGGTGCCCTGTGGGTCTCCCGAGTGGCGTAGTGCGGCGCTTGACATGTCGGACCGCGGCGCGTATCTCCCTCCCCCTGACCGGCACGATTGCCATGCAGCTTCCCAGAGGGTGTGCATGAATCCTTCCATGGAACGCGAAGATCGTGCGCTGCTCGAGAAGATTGTCGGCGAAGATGGGCCGATCCGCATTCTGCTTTCGCTTTCGTGCGCGACCGGACTGGATGACGAACCGCGTGTGATCGCGCAATCCCTGCGCTACGGGCAGATGGCGTCAGGCGCGACACCGGACATTGCACTCTCGCGCGTGATCGTGCAGATTGTCGGGTATCTGCGTGACTGCGAAGCCAAGGAATTCTCCTACGAACTGCGGAAGAACTGGGCGCCGAAGGAGGCGTTGACCGCTTTTTCGATGGCCGATCCGTTCGACCCCGACCGGCTGCCCGAGCACGTCGCCCGGTTTTTCGAGCCGAAGTCTCGTGTTCCGATGCTCGAGGTGAATGAACTGCATTCGCCGCTCGAGGATTTCGTCTCGAGCCAGCAGCTCGTCTCCAGCTACTGAACCGGCCTCACTGCACGGCCTGTTGAACTTGCCCGGACAGCCGCCAGTCAATTACGTTCCACATGGACATCATCGCCCAACTCGACAGCGAGCATTATCAGAAGACCGCCGAGGACCTCATCCGGTATCTTGAATTGATCCGCACCGAGGTTGATCCTCGCGCGAAACCCTTCACGAAATGTGCGGCGGGCAACCTCCAGTACCACCGGCCGGTTGACGCCTTCTACCTGATGATCGTCCTGCAAAGATGGGCGACGGACCCTGAGGGCCGGAAGCTGTCGAAGGACCTGCCCTGGCACGTCCTCCTTGTCCGGGAGCATAACATTCTCACGGGGACACCGGAGCCAATACTCTGCGTCTGCAAGCGGATTCTGGGGAATACGCTCAAGCGCGAATGGTCGATCACCGGCGACGAGCTGGTGCACGAACGGCAGGTCCTCCCCGAAGAGCAGCAGGCACTGCGACTGGCCTTTGGCCTGCGGCCGAGGGACGGCTGCCCGGACAAGGTGTTCTTTCAGGACGTGTACGGAATCCTGGAGACCTTCTAGCGAATCGTCATTGGCGGTCCTACCGCGAATGCAGCGGCGCGACCTTTGGCGTCAGGCGCGGGAGGTATTCGCTGCTCGGCTGGGGGATGTTGACGTTCATCGTGCGGGCGGACCGGGGGGGCTCCACGTCCTCGTCCTCATAGCGACCGACCATCAGGTGCGAGCGGTCCTGTTTCCACCAGTGCATGAGCACGCCCTCGACGTCGGGCATGTCGCGGTGCTCGAAGCCGGACCAGACGCCGAAGAAGGGCATGTTGCCCGAGCGCGGCATGCGGCTGGGCCGCTCGATGTAGGTGCGCATGGGCATGATGACGCTGTCGCCGACGACGAAGCCTTCGCCGGGTTGCAGGCTGGGGAGCATGGAGATCAGGCCGGCGAACTGGTCGCCGACGACCTTCTGCACGTAGAGCTGGTCGTCGGGGTTGCTCATGCGGAGCACGACCATGTTGTTGCACTGGGAGAGGACGGTTTCGGAGAGTTCCGATGGCCGTTGCGTAATCACCATCGCAGCGACGCCGTACTTGCGGCCCTCTTTGGCGATCTTTTCGACGGCGAGCCGCGCGAACGGCTGGACGTGGGCGTGGCGCGGGATGTAGTTGTGCGCCTCCTCGAAGACGAGCAGCAGCGGCTGGCGCGTCTCGGGCGGGCACCAGAAGTTGTAGTCGAAGAGCAGGCGCGAGACGGCAGCGACGGTGACGTTGACGATCTCCTGCGGGATGCCGGAGAGGTCGAGGATGACGAGGTTTTTGCGTGCGGCCGTCTGGCCGGTGAAGAGGCGGATGAGTTCGCCCATGAAGTTGGACATGTCGGCCGGGTCGGCGGAGTCGGGCATCATGCCCTTGAAGTGGCGCGAGCGGCGCGCCTGCTCGACGGGGCGGAGCAGGAAGTCGTATCGGTGGTCGTTGAGGCGCGATTCGAGCAGCTCGAGCAGGCCGTGCAGCTTGCCGTGGTACATCGCGTGGGGCACCTCGCCCTCGGGCTTGCCCTTGTTGAACTGGCAGCGCTGGCGGGTGATCAGCTCTTCCTGCTCCTCGACGGACATCGAGCGCAGGGGCAGCTTGACGAAGGCGTACTGGTTGGTTTCGAGGATGAAGCGGGCGTCGTTGAGGTTCTCGGCGAAGATCTTCATCCGGTCGAGGTCGAAGTAGATCGGCGTGTCGATGCTGAACTCATTTTCGATGCCCATCATCTCGGCCGTTTCGCCGCGCAGCCGCGTCAGCGATTCCTTGAGGAAGCTGATCTGGTTGCTGACGAGCTGCGAATTGGAACGGTCGACGAAGAGCGTCTCGAACTCCTCGAACTTGAGCAGCCAGTAGGGCACGACGAGGTCCTCGTGGCCGATGACGGCGACGTTGGCGTCGGAGCGGCCCCTGGCGTCGGCGAAGGCGGTGGCGTATTCGCCGTGGAGGTCGAACATGACGACCTGCGCGCCGGGCAGGGTGAGGATCTCCTCGAGCACGCGCGTCGTGGTGCAGCTTTTGCCCGAGCCGCTGTTGCCGAGGATGGCCACATGGCGGCTGAGGAACTCGTTGCCAAGCACCTTGACCTCGAACGTCGGGTCGAGGGCGAACTTGCCGATGGTGAAGCTGCGGCGCTCGCGCGGGCCGTCGCCGGCAGCCGGCGCGCTCGCATCGGCGTCGCCGACGAGGCGGTTGACGTAGCCGAAGATCGTCTCGAAGTCGCTCTGCACGGCGAGGCAGACGGGCTCGCCGATGGTCGGATAGCCGACGACGCCGCGCGAGAACGAGTCGCCGACGATCGTGCCGAGGAGCTGGACGCGGACGACCTGCTCGCGTTTCTGGTCGACCTCGGAGTCGCGCACGGCGACGCCGGTGACGAAGCCGATGAGCGTGCGTTGGCGGCCGGGGATGGTGACGTAGGTGCCGATCTGGCCGACGTTGTAGGTGCGGCCGTCGTGCTCGAACTCCTTCTGCTCGGTCGTGAGGACGAACTCGACGTCTTCGCCCTCGACCCCGATGACCCGCCCGATGAGCAGTGCGTCCAAGATCACTCCCCCTTTGTTGACAGTCGGTCTGCCGGGGCGGCGGCGCGCCTGCGGCCGCGCGGTCCCCGAGCGGCCGGCGGCATGACCCGCCCCGGCACGTCCTCAGAATACAATTCGTTCATCGGCCCGGATTTCGCCCGTGCGGAGCGGAAACCCGGCAAATGTGCCAGCCCGCGCAAGGACCGATAGCCGAGCGGTTGAATTAGCCGGCGAGGCGTGCCGCCGCGGTTATCGCCCCGTGCCGGCGGGGGTGTTGGAATGCAGCCACTGGACGCACTCGATGACGGGCGCGGCGGGCGCGGTGGCGCGGGCAGCGACCGCCAAGTCGCGGCAGGCGCCGGGCGAGAGCGAGCCGACGACGAGCAGGTCCACGTCGCCCGCCCGCAGCGCCGCGCTCGGCTGGAGCCTATGGCCGCGCCATTCGTCGGCCGTGATGCCGCGGTCGTCGAAGATCGTCACGTCTGCGCAGCCCATCGCGGCGAGCAGCTCCAGCAGTTGTTCGACGCCCTTGCCGCGGCCCCAGACGGCGACGCGCCGTGGCCGGTGGCGTTCGATCGCGCGCGTCAGGAACTGCTCCGCGAAGTCGAGTCCATAGAGCGAGCGGAACTGCTCGGGCGAGAGGGCCTCGGGCGAGGGGGTCGCCTCGCCCAGCAGCGGC
>CAZNDQ010000095.1:0-10901 GCA_964571825.1 uncultured Planctomycetales bacterium
GGACTTATGAACGAATTTCGAACGTAAAACAAGGACTTACGAAAATTTTCGCCCCAACGTGAACCACCCACTTACGGCAATTCCGCCCCGACGTGAAATAACGACTTACGGCCGGCCGGCAGCATCTCTCGGTGTGACGCGGCGATCGTCGTCTGTGCCGTTTCCGGGAAGTTCCGCGAGGCAGCGCTTTTTGTTTGCGACGGCCCGCGGCGAATCGTACCCTACCGGCAATGAGATCCGTCTGGCTTCGCTGATCGGGGGACGCGCCATGTACATCCTGCACCGCCTTCGGGCATTCATCCGGGACGATTCCGGACCGACCAGCGTCGAGTACGCCGTCATGCTGGCCCTCATCGCCATGGGGGCATTAATAGCGGTGCAGGCCCTTGGCAACACCATTAATGCCATGGTCGAGGACCTCCACGAGACCATCAGCGGCGTTTTCCCGGCCTGATCGCGCAGTTGGCATCCGACTCCGAACGAGTCCCCAGCGGTCAACAACCGGCCGCCGCTAAGGGGTGGCCAAAATCGCGCGACTGCTGAACCTCACCTCGATTCTACGCCGCACATTCACTCATCACCCGCTTCGGCCGATAATCCTGGTCTGGAGGATTGCGGCGTGCGCGCTGAGATTCCCAACGGGCGTCCGCTTGATCAGGGCGCAAAACCACCCGCCCCCGTGCGCGGCCTGTCCCGCCGCGAATTTCTTGCGCGCGCGGCCGTGTCGGCCGGCACCGCCCTGACCACGCTGCATGCCGACTCCGCCGCCGACATATCCCAAGTGCGGCTTCCCGCGCATTCCACCGTGCACGAATTTCATCTGGAAAACGTGCTGCGCACGGCGCGGGTCCATCCGGCGATGTTGCGCGAGATGTTTGACACAGCGCTGCGTACGGCCGCCGGCGCGCAGACCGAAGGCCGCGCCTGGCGCCGCTGGCTTCGCGACGACGACCTGATCCTCATCAAGTTTAACGGAGTCGGAGCAGCGCAGATGGTTACGTCGGAGGAACTGGCGCGAACGATCGTCGACTCGTTGGAGCGCAACGGATTCTCACCGGAGCGGATCATGCTGCTCGAAGCGCCGCCGGGTCTGGCGCAGAAACTCAGGACTCTTCCCCCGCCAGCCGGCTGGTCTGCGACGGTGCACGACTTTGGCAGCGGGTCGGACCAGTTCCGCGCTTGCCTTGAGGCGGCAACCGCCGTGGTCAACGTCCCGCTGCTGAAGACTCACAACCTGGCCGGGTTTACATGCTCGCTGAAGAACCTATCGCACGGCCTGGTCCGGCATCCGGCGCGCTACCACGCGAACGGTTGCAGCCCGTACATTGGCGACATTGTTGCGGCCCCACCGATCCGCTCCAAACTGCGCCTGAATGTGGTGAATGCGTTGCGCGTGCTGTACGACGGCGGGCCCGAAGTCCGGCCACAGAATCTCCATCCAGCGGAGACTCTCATCTTCGGTGATGACCCGGTGGCAGTTGACGCCGTCGCCCTGGACCTGCTCAACTCCGTTCGTCGTCTGAAGAGCCTCGCGCTGATCGGCTCACCTGGGGCGCCGGTGCCCTACCTGGCGGCCGCACAGCAGCGCGGTATGGGGGCCGCCGACCTTGACCTTATCGCGCGGATGGTCCACTTTCTTTGACCAGTGGGGCCGGGTGGTGGAAATCGGTGCGGAGCGGCTCATGGTCGGGATTGGTTAGGGGGCCTGGTGAGAATGCTGCCGCCGTAGGTCCGAATCCGCTTGACAGGGCGGCAGAATGGTGTAAGTATAAGGCAGAGGTGAACGCGCCTGGAGGCTGCTCGGACGGTTTTCGATATCGCATAGGCCTTATTCATCGAATACGTCGTCCGATACATACGCTTTCCGTCCCGTCTCATCGCGGGGCACATTCATCCTGAGCATCCCTCCCAAGGTTCTCCGGATTCACCGAGTATGGCAGTCGTCAGTTTGTGCGCTCGGCGTTTCGGAGGACACGCGGTCCGCTTGAAGCCATACACCGAGTCGCGGTAGACAAAAGCGGTTGTCGCCCGGTATCGGCTGTGGCGAAGCGGAAAGCCCGCCAGTTTTGACGTTTGGCACCGGCGCGGTTGCCGGTGCTTGGGTCTTTTGGCAACGTGGCGTCCGATCCCGCTTGGACCTCCCGGGATCGGACGGGAGCAGGAGTTCCCGGATCGTTTGCCAGGCGTCCAGCGGAAAACGGCTTCCGGTAAAGGACTCATTCTTTCGTACAGTCGGGACTGCCGAGTATGGCGGCCCGGGGAATTGGCTCCTGGGGCAATTGAGTGAGGTTTCGGAGACTGCCATGAAAAGGCTGGAAAGATTCAAGAGGTTGAAGGGATTCACACTGATTGAGCTGCTGGTGGTGGTGGCAATCATCGCCCTGCTGATCTCAATCCTGCTGCCGAGCCTGTCGCGGGCACGGGAGCTGTCCAAGCGTACGGTCTGCTCGGCAAACCTGCGCGGGTGGGGTTCGGCGTGCAAGATCTATGCCAATGAGAATGACGAGTACTGGCCGACGGTGGAAACGACGACCAGCGCTGTCAAGTACACTCAGGCGATCGGTGGCCCGCTCGAACAGGATCGGCTCAATCCGACCAATCGTTCTAGTGGAACGGTTTCGACGACGCGGAATTTCTGGATGCTCATTCGTCAGGGCGACGTGACGACCAAGCTCCTGCGCTGCCCGAGTTCGAACTGGGACCTCGATGACACGGAAAACCTGAATCTCTACTACGATTTTCGTGGTCAACGCTATGTGAGCTATGGCTATCAGATTCCCTACCCGGCTCCGGACTTGTCGCGCCCGTCGGAGAACCAGGATCCGCGCATGGCCTTCTCGGCAGATCGCGGCTGGGCTTCGGGCCAAGGCACTATCACCGATGAACCGCCTACGGGGAACCAGTACGGGACGATTTCGGGTACAGTGACCGTGAACAAGGACACCAAACGTACGCAGGCCAAGAATGAGCGTGATTGGGACATCTTCAACAGTCCGAACCACAACCAGGAAGGGCAGAATATTCTCTTCCAGGATGGTCACGTCGAGTGGACTCGTACGTTCTGGTCTGGCATCAACTTCGACAACATCTATACCAACGCGAACTACTTCGCGCAGGAGGTGGTCTTCGGAACGGCACCTGAGCCGGCCATTGGCAAGCGGCCGGGTGAGGGTTCGCTCGGCGCCAACAAGCACTCCAACACGGATTCGTTCATATACCCGTAGTGCTGAGTGCGGGTGAGGTGAGACTCGTGGGCCGGGCGGTGCGAATCGTCCGGCCCGCTTTTTCGCCGGGGCCGGCGCAATGAAAAAGAGGATCCAGGCTCGCCGTTACCCGGATCCTCCAAGCCAAGGCTGTCCCGCGCGAACGCGGAAGACCCACAGCCTCGCCCTAGTTATCGACCGGGGCGGGGAGCGGCTTGAAACCGAACTTGCCCAGTCCGATCACTGGCGATTGGCGGGGGAGGCAGCGCGGAGAGGCGGCCGGCGGCGCGGATGCAGGTATCAGGTTCCTGCCCCAGCTTGACGGGATCGGGCTGGGGCACCAAAATGCGTCATTCTGCAGCTAGGAGAACCAGGAGCAGCGACGTGTACGCGATCATCGAGGACAGCGGAACTCAGTTCAGAGTGTCACCCGGCGACCGGATCGAGGTCGATCTGCGCGACGGCGCGACAGCGCCGGGGCGGATTGAATTCAACCGCGTGCTGATGATCGGCGAGGGGACCGAGGCACGGGTCGGGACGCCCTATGTGTCCGGTGCCCGGGTCGTCGGCACACTTCACGGTGAGGTCAAGGACGAGAAGATCATCATCCAGAAGTTTCGTCGGCGCAAGAACTACCGGCGCCGGACGGGCCATCGCCAGCACCTGTTGAGCGTGACGATCGAGTCGATCGAAGGCTGAGCCGCTACGACCGGCGGCACTGTCGGGCTTTCGGCCGCGTCCCCTATTTCTCAAACTGCCGGATGATCTCGAAGACGCGGTTTGCCGAGTCGGCACGGGCAAGTTCTGAACGAAAATCCTCCATCAGCATCAGCCGGCTGACGCGCGCGAGCGCCTGGATATGCGGACCCGTCTGGTCCGGCGGGCTGACCAGCAGGACGATGAAGTTGACCGGCTTGCCGTCCTTGCTGTCGAAATCGACCGGCTCAACGGGCTTTCCAACGGCCATCATCAGCCGATTACAGGAAGGGGATTTGCCATGCGGTACGGCCAAACCGTGGCCGATGCCGGTCGAGCGTGTGTTCTCGCGCTCCATGACGCAGCGAAACAGCTCATCGCGATTGTCGACCTGCCCCAGCCCGACCAGCAGGTCTACCAGTTCGCCAATGATCCCCCGCTTGTCGCGTGAGACGAGCGGTACGCGAACGGCGGCGGGGTTGAGTATTTCGGTGAGCTTCATCGTCATCTTGTCGCGCAATGCCAAAACGAAGCAGTTTAATCGCCCGCGCCCCGTGAGACAAGGCGGGTCAGCGGTCGGCCGTTTCACACAAGAACGATGAAGGCGCATCGGCCATTCAGGCGCCGGCGCTGCGGTTCATCGGGTGTACAATTGAAAAGTTGCCCTGCCGCGGATAGGCTTTTCGACCGGTCCGGACACATACGCTGCGTGCCGGACCGCCGACGGTGAGTGTAGCTCAGTTGGCTAGAGCACTAGGTTGTGGTCCTAGGGGTCGCGGGTTCGAATCCCGTCACTCACCCATCCCTTTTTCGGGCAATCTTGGGCACCGCGCGACACATCCCCGCATCTGTTGTACGGATCCCTCCGCTCCCAATCCAGGTTCCTCAACGTGGTTGGTTGTGATCCGTGAGACCGCGGCGCCCCGCCATGGGCTTCGGTGCCCATTTCAACCGCCTGAACCGGCCTGAACGACATTGTTAGTACTGAAAACGCGGATCGAACCCAGCCTGGAACCCAGTAACCCGCCGATGATTGAGCCTCATTTTGCACCGGGGCCGATAAACGCCAAGTTACGGCCAGATTGGACGTTGGCGATGCGGCGCGGGTCGGGGCGGCCCGTATAAGGTCGTAACGAGGGTTGATGCGCGGTGAGGGTGCGGCCCGAGGCCGACCTTTTCCGTAACTCTTTTTTTCTCAGTAAGATACGAGACGTGCGGGCATGCCAACGTTCACCTACAAGGCGCAAACGACGCAGGGCGCGACGGTCAACGGTACGTTGACGGCAGAGAATCAGGCGGCCGCTCTGCGCCAACTCGATGAACGGGCGTTGTTTCCCGTGCACCTGAAGGAGGGTGGTCAGGCAGCGCGGACGGTGATCCCCGGCATGCGGAAAAAGGTCCGGGCCGGGGTCATTGCGGCGTTCTACGGACAGTTTTCCGACCTGCTGCGGGCGGGCGTCCCCGTGCTCCGGAGCCTGGACCTGCTCTCTCAGCAATCGAGCCATCCGCTGCTGTCGGAGATTCTGCGCGAAGTCCGTGAGGGCGTCTCGAAAGGCGAACCGCTGGCGGACGCGATGGAAGCGCACCCGGCCGCATTCTCCTCACTGCATACGGCGATGATCCGTGCAGGCGAGCGCGGCGGCTTCCTCGAAGAGGTCCTCTCGCGCATCGCCATTTTCACCGAGAAGCAGAACGAGCTGCGCAGCAAGATGCTCGGCTCGATGATCTACCCGATCATCCTGCTGACGGCCGGTACGGGTGTCGTGTTGTTTGTTATGACGTTTGTCGTGCCCAAGATCCGGCCGTTTCTCGAGAGCGGCGGTCGCAAGCTGCCGACGCTGACCGTCGTCGTATTTGCCATCTGCGACCTGATTACGAAATACGGCTGGCTGCTGCTGCTTGGTGCGGTGCTCGTCGGTCTGGTCGCCGGACCGTGGCTGCGCAGCCCCCGGGGCGCGCTGACCGCGGACAGGGTCAAGCTGCGTCTGCCGATCCTGGGGAAGATTCTGCGGATGGTGTCGGTGTGTCAGTTCTGCCGGATTCTGGGGACGCTGCTGCGCAGCGGCGTACCGATTCTGCAGGCGCTGCGCATCAGTCAGGATTCGGTGGCGAACCGCGTGATCACTTCGGAGATCGAGCGCGCGACCGAGAGCGTGCGGCAGGGCGAGACGCTGGCCGGTCCGCTCGCCGAGGGCGCCGAGTTTCCGCGCGACATCGTCGACATGATCGGCATCGCCGAGGAGAGCAACAGTCTCGATACGGTGCTGGTCCAGATTGCGGATACGAACGAGGTGCGCACCGCGCGAAACATCGAGATCGCGGTGCGAATATTGGAGCCGGTGCTGTTGATGGCGATGGCCGGCATGGTCTTGATCATTGCCCTGGCGCTGCTCGTGCCCATCCTGTCGATGAGCCAGCATGCGTTGTAGCGTAGTGCGCCGGGAGTGGATGAACTGTCAACGGGGCGTGGGGCCCACAGCGTGAAGGAGAAGTTGAACATGAAAGGGCGGCGTAGAAAGGGTTTTACCCTCATTGAGATTCTGCTCGTGATTGCGATCATCGGCGTTCTGGCGGCGTTCGTCGTGCCGTCGTTCATCGGCGCGGGCGACAAGGCGAAGAAGGACCTGGCCAAGGCAGCGGTGGCGCGGGGCGGCGCGCTGGCCAAGTCGCTCAACACGTTCCGCATTCACATGGGCCGGTTCCCGACGACTCAGGAGGGTTTGCGGGCGCTGCTGGAGCGTCCGGATTCGGTGGACGAGAAGGACGACAAATGGAGCGGCCCCTACATCGAGGACGCCGGGGGGTTGATCGACCCATGGGGACAGAAGGAGTACCAGTACCGCTCACCCGGCGAGATGAACAAGGACTACGACCTCTGGTCGATGGGTCCGGACGGCGAGGAGGGGACGGAAGACGACATCACCAACTGGACGCGCGAGTAGCGGTCCAGAGTCGCAGGAGGCGCCGCACGTGCGATGCGGACCGCAGAGGACGTCCGGGCAATCCGGCTTCACGCTGCTGGAGCTGCTGCTCGTGATCGCGCTGCTCGTCATCCTCACGGGGATCGTGCTGCCGTCGTTCTGGGGCTCGCTTCGCGCTGAGGCGCTGCCGACCTCGGCGCGCGACTTGCGTTCGCTGATCTACGTCACGCGGGCCAACGCGATGCTCGACGGTCTGCGCTATCGCATCCGCTTTCCCGAACCCGGAGAAATGGACGACTCGACGCGGGAGTACCAGCCGCTGGTCGAGGTGGAGTCACTGCCGATTGAGGCGCCCGGTCGGTATGAGGAGGTTCGCGCGAGCTGGGCGCGGGACGCGGTGCTCGATCCGAATGTCCGCTGCGTCAAGCTGACGCTGGGCATGCCGAAGATGCTCGAGGATCGGTTTGACGGTGCGTCGCACTTCGGCGGCGAGGAGGATGCGCGGCGCGAGTTGTGGGAGGTGTCGCTGGTGATTGAGCCCGACGGGACGGCCGAGTGGGCGACGTTTCTGCTCGTGCGGCTCGACGACCCTCTTGAGGACGATGAGGACGCGATCGAGAACGCGCCGAAACTCAACGTCATGATCGACGGGCGGACCGGCCAGGTGTGGGTGCAGCGGCCGCTCTCCGACGATGAAATGGAGCTGCTCAAGCGCGAGAACGGCTCGCACATACTGCACATGGATCGCATCGACTCGGCGCCGATTACCGAAGAAAACATTCTTCACCTGCGAGACCTGATATGAACTCCGACGCGCGGCACAGGTTGAAGGCCCAACGCGGCTCGATGCTGCTCGAAGTGCTGCTTGCCGTGGCGGTGCTGACGCTGGGCATGGCCGCCGTCGGGATTCAGATCAATACCGCCTTCGATCGCGAGATTGGTGCCTCGGAAGCGGCGACCGAAATCCGCGTGATGGAGTCCGTGCTGGCGCAGCTCCCGGCGATCCTGCAGTTTCACGGCGTCAAGGCCTGCGGCGAGCGGTTAATGGAACTGGAGGTTGAGGGAACGCTCGGCCTGGCGTTTCCGGGCTACGTGTATCGCATCATCATGCAGGCTGCCGCCACGGAGGGAATGGACCAGGTGACGGTGGAGATCTTCAAGGGGCCATTTGACGAACTGGACGGATCAGTCGATGAGGAGGCCCGCGAGCGCGTCTTCACGCTCCAGACACTGCGGGCCCAGCCGGCGCGAATCAACGCCGACAAGCTGGGCATGCCACAGCGCGACCGCGACATGCTCTCGGCCAACGGATTGCTCGACGCCGAAGGAAACTTCTGCTTCGAGGACGTGCTGGCGATGGACGCGATCCAGTTGATGGAGTTTCTGCCGCAGCTCATGGCGCTGGGGCAAATGGGGCAGGGGGGCAACGCCGAACAGATCGCGGCGATGACGCCTGAGCAACTGCTGGAAATGCTCACCGCACAACAGCAGGCGCTGTCGGGCGGTGGGGGCGGCGCCGGGGCCGCGGGCGGCAACGGCGGGAACGCGGGTGGCGCCGGGGGAGCAGGCGGTGACGGAAGCGGCGGCGGACAGGGAGGACAGGGCGCCGGCGGCAACGGCCAGCCGAACTGGGACGAGAAGAACCCCAACGGCGGACTGACGCAGGAGCAATATGAATGGATGCTCAATGAGTTGATGAAAAAGAGCGGCAAGCGGGGGGGCGGGGGATGAATAGGCGCGCGGGATTTACGCTGCTGGAGGTGCTTCTGGCGCTCAGCTTAATGGTGATGACACTGAGCGCCGTACTCATCTTCTATGGGGAGATGCTGGGCGCGCGGCGGCAGGGGACGCAGATGGCACAAAGCGCGCAGCTCGACCGCGTGATTCTGGCTCAATTGACGCGGGAGATTCGGCAGGCGCGTCGGATTCAGGAATTTCGCCGGTTGGATGAAGAGGGCGAAAAAGGGCTGGGCGGAAAATTATTGGGGATCGAATTATGGACGTATGAAGTGCCTTCGCGCGAGCACATGAAGGAGCGCCCCATCAGCGAGAGCAACGTGCCGGCGGAGTACGACCTGAGGCACGTGCAGTATTACCTGATTCGGGCGGACAATCTGGAAGACGATGACGGGAATCCGCGGGTGTTCGGGCTGGCGCGGAAGGAGAACAAGCTGCGGAACCGGCCGGTGGTGGTTGAGGGCGAGGAGGGAGATGATCCGGTGGAGCTGATCGCGCCGGAGATCAAGTACCTCGAGTTCCGCTATTTCGACGGCGCGCAGTGGACGAGCCGCTGGGAGAACGCGGACAACGCCTCGCTGCCGCAGGCGGTGCGGGTGACCATCGGACGCAAGCCGGTGCCGGAGGATGATGAGACGCTGGACGAGGGTCTGCCGGACGAGGATCGCTTTGCGCGGATCGACGAAGTGGTCCACCCGGACCGCGTGACGACCGTGGTGCCGGTGATGATGGCGGATCCGGTGGGGGGGGCGTCGCGGGCGCAGACGCTGCGGCGGCAGGTGAACGCATTGGGCGGGGGAGCGACGAAATGAACGGCGGGCGGCGGACAGAGCGCGGAAGCACTACGAGCGCGGGCACGCGGCGCCGGCCTCGCGCGCTGATTCTGCCGCTGGTGCTGCTGGTGATCACGATCCTGACGCTGGTGGGGGCGAGCTTCAGCTACATGGCGGAGGCGGATTATCTGGGCGCGGAGGCGGCGCGTGGTCAACTTCTGGCGCGAGTGGCGGCACAGGCGGGGATCGACCGGGCGATCGTGCTGCTGCGGGTGAGCCGCGCGGACGTGAATACGTGGTATGACAATCCGGAGGCATTCGAGCGGCAGCTCGTGTGGCTGCCGGGCGTGGAGCAGGAACTCGGGGCGCAGAATACGGAGGTGGACGTCGCCCAGCTCGATCCGGAGACGCCCGCCTGGTATTTCAGCATCGTTGCCGACGACCCCAACAGCGACGATCCACTGACGATGCGGTTCGGCATCACGGACGAGGGCGCGAAGATCAACCTGAACGCGGCGACGGAGGAGATTCTGACGCGACTGATCGGCGAGACGGTCGATCCGCAGAAGTTCGACGTGGCGGTGCTGGTGGATTCGCTGCTGGACTGGATCGACGAGGACGATGAGCCGCGGCCGAACGGGGCCGAGGCGAGCTTCTACGAGCAGTTGCACCCGCCGTACCGGCCGACGAACCGGCCGCTACAGACGGTAGAAGAGCTGCTGATGGTGCGCGGGTTCACGGGCGAAGTGCTGTACGGGGAGGACGTGAACCGCAACGGGGTGCTGGAGGCGAACGAGGACGACGGCGATTCGTCGTGGCCGGTGACGGACAACGGCGACGGCGTGCTGAATCGCGGGCTCTATCCGTACGTGACGGTGTACTCGATGCTGCCGGTGATGGGGGAGCAGGCAGGCCCGGGCCAGAACCAGAAGATCGACGTGAATACGGCGAGCATGGACCAACTTTCGGCGATCCTCCGGCCGGAGGTGGCGGAGTTCATCATCGCGCACCGCGAGGCGGGCACGGTGATTACGAACCCGGCGGAGCTGCTGACGCTCGGGCCGGTGCCGGGGAGCGATCCGCCGCTGCAAAACCCGATCACGCCGGCGGACCTGCAGCGGGTGATGCAGTATCTGTCGGCGGGGGGGCTGCCGGCGGAGGTGAAGGGCTTCGACTCGTCGCGCGACAAGGGCAACAGTGGGGGCAAAGATGTGAAGCCCGCGCCCGGCCGAGACGACGGCTCGGCGAAGGTCGAGGGCGACCCGAAAAAAGGCGGCGACGCCGGTGGCATGCAGGGCGGGACAAAGGGCGGCACATCCTCCGGCACCGGCGACACGGGCGGTGCGGGCTCCGGCAGCGGCGGAAGCGGGGCGGGTACGGGCGGTCCGGGCGCGGGCGGCGGCGGCGGCGGCGGAGCGGGCGGGCAGCAGCTCGTCATGGGCCGGGTGAACGTGAACACGGCGCCGGCGATCGTGCTGCGTGCGCTGGGGGTATTCAAGCCGGAGGAGATCACGGCGATCATTGACGCGCGTGCCGGGCTGGAGGGCGAGGAGAAGAAGGACCTGTCGTGG
>CAZNDQ010000096.1:0-10877 GCA_964571825.1 uncultured Planctomycetales bacterium
AGCAGCTTCCCCGCCACCCGCCGCATGTACGTGCTCGCATGATCCCCCGCCAGCCCATGCACCAGCACCACCACCCGCTCGGCCTCGGTACGGGCCTGGGTAGGGTGCGTCTTTGACGCACCAATTTTGTCTGTTTCATTCCGAGCGGAGCGAGGAATCCCTTCCTCCCCTTCGTGCCTTCGTGCCTCCGTGCCTTCGTGCCTTTTCCTCACGGCCGCCGACAACGGCGCATTCTCATGCATCACCACCCGATCGCCATCTTCGAGCGCAATGACATGCTGCACCGTCCCCGCCAGCGCCGGCGCATCAAACCCCAACCGCCCCACCAGCGTCTGAACGTGCGCATTCCCCATCAACGCCATCGGCCGAAACGACCCGTCCATACGCCACAGTATACCCCGCGTACCACGCTGATTAGACTATGCGCAAGATCGGCTCAATCGTCGGTGCTGAACGGATGGCTGAGGGTATGGTCCGTGGACACTCTTAAGCTCGTGCTTGCAATCGTTGCTGGTCTTGCCGGCGTTGCAGCCATACTCGAACGGCGGTGGATTTGGCGCATTCGTCGCCCAATCATTGCGCGAATCCTGCGTCTCCAATATGGGTACCACTGGACCCGTTATGGTGAGCGCCATACAGGACGGAATTTCAACGGAGAACTCGACTTCAAGAACCGGCGGAATCAGAAGGTGCACATCGAGTGCGTCACACTTTGCATAACTGGCGAGCGGCTCCTCATCCTGCGCGACGTCGCGCCACTCGAAGCTGAGCAATCCCAAATACGGCGACTCGACTTCCCGATGCCCTGGGACGGCGGCGAGCCGCCAGCCGGCGCCAGATATGAACTGAAAGTAAAGCCATCGTTCGGACGCGCCATGGTGTTGGCGGGAGAGTTCCCCGTAAACCCGGAGGCTCGTCCGCTCCGACCCCCGGCCGTTCCAATTGCAGCCACGGTGCTGGCGATCGAATACTCTGAAGCCAAGGGCCGTCGGCGCTATGAAGTCGGATTCGTGGCCAAGAACTTGGTGGATCGTCCGATCCGAATCAAGAGTACCACTTTTCGGATCAACGGCGGCCCGGTGCTCGTCGGGAAGGGCTCTGTCGAATCATGGGGCATCGACCCAAGACGTACCACTAATCAAGGTCTCCGCTTTCCGCTGCCGGACGCGCTCCAACCGGCTAACGACGGCGAGTTCGAGTTGGTCATCCAGCCGATTGGAGAGCCAGCGTGCGTGCTACGCGGCCACTTTCCGATACCATGTACTACTCACGAGTCCGATGGAATTGGGATTGACCGCGCCCATGCGTAAAGCGCCAATAACCCTGCCACCACTAGAAAGCACACAATAGTACGCATCACGCCCCAGTGCTTGTGAACAACCACAGAATTCACGCTTGTATCCCAGCGAGTTGTGCCTGTTGACTTGAGGCGGCTGTACGCAAAAATGCGTGTAAACAACGTTATGAATGGGACACCGAATCCATCTCCTTGAGCCCAAACGAGAATCGCCCGTTTCAGTGAGACCCCAAAGGACATTCGCAGTCCATTGGCATCAAGAACTCGAATTCCAAAAACCCACTTCGCTGGCGTCGTTCCCGACACTGCCAGAAACATGGCCTCAGCGGGAATCCAAAGAACGTATATGTATACACCCACCAGTATCTGACTTTCCATCAGCTTAAGGAACGCGTCTACAGCGTTGTCTGGAAGGAACACTCCCACAATGACCCCAGCGATCATGAACAACAATACGCCGCTTGATGTCACGTCCACGCTTCTAGCGAAAAAACGACGCCAAGGATGCAGTTTCTCGAAGTTGGCGCCTTCGGATGATCCACGACTTGCTTGTATGGCGGCGAATTGCGCTGAATCTGAGCTTCCAACGGCGCATTGACTAATCGGAGGCGGTTCAGGCAGAATAACTCCTGCGATGTTTCGCAGGATTGTCCAATTCGAAAGACCAGGGGTCCATGCGGGCTCGTCTCCATGAAATTCCCCACTTGCTAGCCGCGCATTCACCTCTACAAGGCTCATATCCTGCTGTGACTGGAGATGCGGCCTTACTATGATACGCATCGATCAATCCCTCCGTCGGAATGACTCCTAGTCGCAAGCCTGGGGGATTTCGCCGATGTTTCCGCAAACTGCGTTTGTCCCACTGTGACTGGGATAGCCTACGCACAGGTCGACGAGTTGACAAGTATTGTGTTTGCGAACATGGGGAGGAGCTTCGCGCATTATGCGACCCACCCCACGGCTCCTCGCCGCAAGGTGGGTCGCCACGTTTCGCCCTTTGTGGCACGGGCATCTTGCCCGTGTTGCGCGCCCGCGCCGGCCTACATGCGCCGTCGCCCCTTGCGGAAACTCCGCCGCATCAGCCCGATCCCCATCAGCATGAACGGGCTCATCATCGCCCCGCCCGAGCCGCAGTTGCCGCACGGATCGCACCCGTCCGGAATCCCGTCTCCGTCCGCGTCGGCCGTGTCGTCCGACCCCGCGCACGCATCGCACGGATCGCCCACCCCGTCCTCGTCCGCATCCGTGAACCAGCACGACGTGATCTCGATCGACCACGATGCCAGATTGCCCGTGTCGCTCCCGGCCGTGTCCCCGATCGTCAGCCGCCACGTCCCGTTCGGATCCTCGCCGACAAACGCCGCCAGCGGCTCCTCCGGGCACAGCGGCGTTGACGTCACCATGGTTACGTGCGTCTGGTCCGTCACCAGCCCCGTGTTCTCCGTATACGGCAGCACCCCGCCCGGATTCGCGTCGTCGTCCCACAATGTTCCGTTAAATATGTCCACTAACGCGCCACCGGTTTCCGAACTCAGCGTCACGTGCGTCCCCGATGGCGAGGTCAGCGCAATCACCAGGTCGCCCGGAAACGTGTGCGTAAGGTTTGTCGTCACCCGCACCTTGCATACCACGCCCGCCAGACCCGACGCCTCGATGTCCGCGGTCGTCGTCATGTTGTCCAGAATGTCCGCATTCGGATCGGCCGAAAACGTCTCCGTCGCCTCCGCCGGCGCCTCCGGCAGCGTCGTCACGTGCAGCGTCCAGCTCGCCAGGTTGCCGCCGTCACTGTGCTTGTCGTCGCTGATCGTCAGCGTCCAGTCTCCGTTCGGGTTTTCCCCGATGAACGCCCCCAGCGCCTCCTCCGGTGTCAACGTCTGCTGCGGCACGTTATCCACGTACAGCGTGTCCGTCACCATCCCGTTGTTGTTCGTGTACGGCGCCTCGCCCCCCGGGTTTGCGTCATCGTCCCACCGCGTCCCGTTGAAGGCGTTGCTGAAATTCTCCCCATTGTCCGTCGTCAGCGTCACGATCGTCCCTTCCGGCGACGTCAGCGTGATGTCGAGGTCCTGGTTCAGCGCGTGCGTGATGAACGTCGTTACGTCCACGTCCCACAGGTACGTCCCCACCCCCGACACCGTGATCGTCGACGTGATCACCGCCGGGTCGCCCGCCGAGATCGCCTGCGCCGTCGTGTTCGAGAAATCCTCCGTGTCCCCATCACATCCCGGCCCCGGCGGCGCGGCCGCCATCGCCGCGCTCGCCAGCCCGGCGACCGCCATGGCCGCTACCCCCATCATGCCCCAGTTGCCCGCACGCCGACCGCTCCGCCCACATGCGAATCTCATAGACCTTCCTCTGTCGTTACTTGTTGCTCTCAAAGGCATGCCCGGCTCCACCACCGGGACGCAGCGGGTCCACGCAAATCGCACCCGCTACTCCACAATCGGCAGTTCTGACCCGGTTCGGACAGATTATCCGCCTGCAAATCGACCACGCGCTGCGCGGGCAACGACCCGTCCCGCCCGTCGCGGGCATACCCACAGCGGCGCCCGACCGCCCCCTGCCCGTCCCGCCGGCCATTCCAAACTTCCGCGCCCCCCGCTTTTGCGATATATTCCCCCGTTCGGTCGCCGGCCCGCCCCCCAATCGCGCCGCCGACCCCGGAGAGGTGTCCGAGTGGCTGATGGAGCTGGTTTCGAAAACCAGTGTGCGGGTAACCGTACCGGGGGTTCGAATCCCCCCCTCTCCGTTGCAGCAACGCCGTTGCCGTTTCAGGTGACGCCCACCCTCCTTGGGCGCGCCTCGCCGTTGTTTCTTCGACCGGCACCGACCCCATGTGGCGCAAACTGTTTTCGGCCCTCCGGAACACGCCCCGTACCGTCCGATCGGCCGTCATTTACCGCATGCCCGATCGCTGGGTCGTGATGACCTGCAGTGGCCGACCCGGCTACCCGTGGTTTGCCACACTGCCCGTGCTGCGCCTCAACCCGGATGCGACTGACGCCGAGCTGACGGCGGCCATACGTGATGCGCTGCTACACTCGCGTTGCGACGACTCACCCCCGGCGGACCGGGACGCGCATCGCCGCCGGATCCTCACGGCCGCCGGCGTGACATCCTGGGCGCAATTGGAACGCGGCAGCCGCATGTGTGACATCCGTTGCGACGACGCGGGAATGCACCTCCTCCCCAGTCGCAACGAGACCCGCAGTGACCGCGGACCGACCAGAGGCTTTGCGCACCTGCCCGATCGCCAGATCACGCTTCCACCAGACGCCGCCGACGAAGCGATGCTGCAAGCTCTCCGCGATGCGCTCAATGCGTGCGAGTAATCGTGCCTGCTGAGCATTTACCGAATGGCAGGTCCGTGCACAGCCAAGCCGGGCGACTCCCTCCGATTCACGCTCCGCCGCCATCCTCCCCCACCGGGTGAATCAGCAGCGCCTTCGTCGCCCCCCGCCGCGCCGCCGACCCCGGAGAGGTGTCCGAGTGGCTGATGGAGCTGGTTTCGAAAACCAGTGTGCGGGGTACCGTACCGGGGGTTCGAATCCCCCCCCTCTCCGTTCCATCCCCCTCAAAGCGACCAACGGCCTCCTGATACGCCGCGTCGTTGCCAATCACGAGTTGGTTCAGCCTGGCAGGTCGCTTTCAAATCACGACACCTGCCTGTAGCCCGGGTAGGACCGTCGGGTTTCTACCCAAACTGCACCGTCTCCTGCCCCAGCCACAGCAGACCGAGCAACAGCCCGACGAACGAGATCAACGCCACACACTGCGCCGCATGCCGCGCGCGGAACACGCGCTCCGTGCGGTCAAAACCGATTGCGCGAAAAACGAACCACTGGTGCGCTAGGACCGGTATGCACATTTCAAGACCAGCCGTCTTGCCGCCCAGGTACGGCAGACCGATCAGCGGCGATAACGCGTCATTCATACCCAGCAGCACCAGCAGCACGCCTTGCGCAAACAGCCCCGCCCAGATGCTGCAACGCAATCGCCTGATTCCTGGCCATATCGTCAGCCGCCTCGCCCCGCCATGGCGAAACAGCATGAGCGTCACCGGCGGAATGAGTACCGTCGCGACCCCAAACACCATCGTTGGCCAGGCGATACGCAGCAACAGGTGTGGCCAGTTCGCCCGACGCCAATAGTGCTCGACGAACACATGGTACTCCAGCTCCTTCACCGTGAGCCCACGCGCGCTTGGCCGCACTCCCAACCCGACAAACCGCGATCGAAACGGCTCATGAGTAAACAGATTCGTCCGCATGCCGCGGCCGGGAAACACCTCAACCGGCAGCAGGTGTGTCCAATGCGAATAAACGACGTGACCGTACCAGTACCACATCGGCCGGCCGTCCGGCGCGTGCGCCTCCCGCTCAAAACGTATCCGAATCACAGCCGTGCAGACCACGCAACCCAACGCCACCAGCAACACCGCCGCTACCGCCATCCGCCCGACGAAAAGGCCCCCTCGTGCCTGCACCGGCGCCGTCCAGAAGCGAAAGTCGCCGCCGCGACGCCATGGCAGTACCAGATTGAGCAGCACCCGCCGTTCGTCCATCGCCGCGATTGCCTCACGGCAGGCCAAACAGAACCGATCCTCCCTCGGGAGCGAAACGCGCTCGCCACAGCAGCGACAACGGTATCTCGGCTGCGACGTCCCGCACTCCGGGCACACGGACGTCACGCTCAATCCGCGCAGGTTGTAGCCGCACTGCTTGCAGCGAACGTCTTCCTCGATCACCTGGTCCATTCTCGCCTCGCGCATGGCTCGCGCTCGACAATCGACCGCGATCATATTCGGCGCCACACCGCGCGACACGGCATTTCACACTGCCCGATGCGCCGCGCTTCCGACAGACTTCCGTCGTTCGTGCGGCATTGACCCGCTCACCCTGACTCCTCCCCCACCAGGTGTATCAGCAGCGCATTTGTCGCCCCCGCCCCCCGCAACTGCGTCCCCGCGATCACCACGATCAGGTCCCCCGCCTCCGCCAGCCCCCGCCCCCGCAGCGCCGCGTCCAGCTCCCCCTGCTCGTGCGGAATCTCCTCCCGCCGCGCCAGCTCCACCGGTACCACCCCGTAATACATCGCCATCCGCCGGCACACCCGCGCCTCCGCCGACAGCCCCACCACCGGCTGGCTCAACCGGCACTTGCTCAGCAGCCGCGCCGTATCCCCGCCGCCCGTCCACACCGCCACCAGCTTCGCTTCCAGCTCCCGGCTCAGCACCGCCGCCCCATGCGCCACCGCCGTCGACAGCCGCCGCATCGACGCCGTCGCCTCCACGCCGCCCCCCGCCTCCGGCACCCGCGCCGCAAAACTCTCCGTCTGCGCCGCGATCCGCCCCATCATCCGCACCGCCTCCACCGGATACTTCCCCGTTGATGTCTCCGCGCTCAGCATCACCGCGTCCGCCGCGTCCAGAATCGCGTTCGCCACGTCGCTCACTTCCGCCCGCGTCGCCGTCGGACTCTCCACCATCGACTGCAGCATCTGCGTCGCGATGATCACCGGCTTGCCCGCCCGCCTGCACTTCCGCGTGATCTCCTTCTGCAGCACCGGCACCTGCGCCAGATCCATCTCCACCCCCAGATCGCCCCGCGCCACCAGCACCACGTCCGCCGTCTCGATGATCTCGTCGATCCGCGCGATCGCGTGCAGCGTCTCCACCTTCGCCACCAGCGGCGTCTCCGCCGCCCGCAGCGGCATCAGCGCCCGCACCGCCAGCAGATCGGCCGCGCTCCGCACAAACGAGAGCGCGACGAAATCAATCTCGTTCTCCAGCGCCCACGCCAGATCAACGCGGTCCTTTTCCGTCAGCGCCGCCATCTCCAGATCGCTGTCCGGCGCGTTGATCCCCTTACGGCTGCTGATCACGCCCCCCACTTCGCACCGGCACACCAGCACCCCCGCCCGCGCTGCCACCACCCGCAGCCGAACCTGCCCGTCATCAATCAGCAGCCGCTGCCCGACCTTCACCTCACCCACCAGCTCCGGCCGGTTCGTCGAAATCCGCTCCCGTGTCCCCGCGATGTGCTCCGCCACAATCTCGATCGTCTCCCCCGCCGCGATCGCAAACGGCCCCTCCACCGGATCAACCCGAATCTTCGGCCCGCACAAATCCCCCATCACCGCGCAGATCGCCCCGCGCCGCCGCACCGCCTCGCGGATATTCGCCAGCGCCCGCCCGTGCTGCTCCAACGTCCCGTGCGAAAAGTTCAGCCGAAAGACGTCCACCCCCGCCTCGACGAGCTGCTCCAATACCTCCACCGACTCCGACCCCGGCCCCACCGTCGCAATGATCTTCGTCCGAATCCGTTCCATCACATCGCTCATGTCGAGGTGGCGATCTTCGACTGATCCCGACCTTGTTTTGCCAACAATCGCCTGTAATACGCCAGCCCCAGGCACGCCAGACGAATCTCCATCACCAGCCCCAGAAACCCCAGCAGCTTCCCCCAGAACAGCACGCTGAACAGCAGCACCACCGGCCGCAGCCCCGTCGCCTGACCCATGATCCGCGGCGAAATCACCGCATCCTGCAGCACCTGCACCACCGCCAGCACCAGCACCACACCCGCCAGATACCACATCACCGACCCGCCCCGATCGAACGCCGTCAGCACCGCCATCAGCACCGCCGGGATCACTCCGATCGTCTGCAAATACGGCACCATGTTCAGCGCCCCGATCAGCAGCCCCAGCAGGATCCCCAGCTTCAGCCCGATGATCTTGAACCCCACCGCCAGCAGCACCCCCACAATGCTCGCCACGATGAACTGCCCGCGAAAATACGTTGACATCGCCGCGTTGAACTCGCGCAGAAAGTCAACAATATCCTCCCGATACGCCGGCGGAAGATACTCCCGCCACCGCTCCGCGATCAATTTGTAATCAATCAGCAGAAACACCATGTACAGCAGCACCAGGAACAGCCCCGTCACCCCCAGCACCACCGCGTACAGCCCCGAGCCGATCCCCCACACCTGCGTCAGCGCCCACCGCATCCCCTGCACCAGCGCCCCGCCCGCGCTCTGCGCGCTCTGCATCAGCTCCCGGAACTCCGCCGAATCCAGATACGCCCGAAACTCCGCCGAATTCGTCACCCGCTCGATCTCCCGCGACAGATCCGCCGGCAGCCGTGCCCGCGCCCATTCCACCAGCCGCGAGTTCTCCCGGATCGTCGCCACCAGCGTCTCCCCCGTGCTCGCCACCTCCCGACCCACCGCCGGCAGCACCACCGCCAGTGCCGCTGCCAACAGCACCACGGCCGCCCCCACCGTCAGCAGCACGGCCGCCGCCCGGTTCCGCACCTTCCGCTGCACGAAGTTCACCACCGGATTCAGCAGGTACGCCAGCAGAAACCCCACCGCCAGCGGCACCAGCACCTCGCGCACCCGCACCACCACCCACCCCAGCACCGCCACCACCAGCGCCGTCAGCAGAATCCGCACCACCCGATCGAAGCTGTAAGGCTTGGGATCAGCGAACAACCGCGCGCCTCCGCCGGCCCGCCTCCATCCGCGGAGGCTCCGGCCGCCGGAGAAAGTACCCGCCCGACGCAAACCGTCAAACCACCCCCCGTTTCCCCCGCCACGGACTGTCAGGCTGAGCGCGCGCCCGGCCGTCATGCTGAGCGAATCGAAGCATCCCTAACCGCAACCGCCTCCCCTCGATCCCCAACTGCGCCACCCACCTTGACGTGCCTACGTCGCTGTGACACAAGGCCCGCCGATGCTACCATGCAGCGAACGGCCCGCGATTGTCGCCCCGTCCGTATTTCCGAAAACCCCGTGCGCGTATCTAGACGGAGGCTCGCCCGTCGAATTGCGATGTTCGCGCCGCAGTTCAAGAAGGGGAGGTCGAAGCATGTCTCGCTTCAAGGCAATCATCTCATATGCTGACATCGTGCAGCGAGAGAAAGCGATGTTGCAACGAGGCATGAACTTCCGCCTCCACCCCGGCTACTCGGTCATTCTGATGAGTGTGCGAAAGAACGCCCCATACAACGACCAATGGCACGACGACACTGGGTTACTCGAGTATGAAGGACATGACGAGCCCCGACGCGCCGGGACCGACCCCAAACGCCTAGATCAGCCGATGCGACACCCCGGGGGGACACTGACCGAGAACGGCAAGTTCTACGAAGCTGCGATGGCGTACAAACGGGGCGAGGGTCCGCCCGAGCAGGTACAAGTCTACGAGAAGATCGCCCAAGGAGTTTGGTCAGACCGAGGGCGATTCGACTTGGTCGACGCTGCCATCGTCCGGAGCGGCGGCCGAAAAGTCCTTCGTTTCTTCCTCCACCCCGTGGAGGGTCCTCGACAAGCGGAACCGGTCCTGCGGCACTCGCGTATGATCCCGACCGCGGTCAAGGTGGAGGTCTGGCGCCGTGATGGAGGCAAATGTGTGATGTGTGGTTCGGACAAGAACCTCCACTTTGACCACGATGTACCCTATTCAAAAGGCGGAAGCAGCATCACCGCTGAAAACGTGCGCCTGCTATGCGCTCGGCATAACCTCGAGAAATCGGACAAGATCCGTACACTGGTTCCCTGGCTGATCGTCGCGGGCTCAGTCGTTGCTTCACGTCCGGCGTAAACCGTTGCTGCAATCCACCCCAGAACCCATATGCCTCCCATTGTTCGCCAGACTTTGGCAAATCCCGGTTCATCGGGATTGCCAAACGGCTCCAGCCACTGGAGCACTGGCGAGCAAGACCGTCGCCCATGCCCGCTCAGCCACCACCTCAGCCAGATTCGCAATCCGACGAACAATCGCTACACTGTCCTTAGTACCTGGCTCTTCTTTCAAAGCACTTGAACATGCGCGAACAGGATTCTCAGACCGCCTTCACTCACGGCTACCACGGGATGCCACCGCTATTCGATTCCGGGATTACGACGGCTGATGAGCATTTCACTGTTCGCATCTCGAGGTACGTCGCTAGGAGTCGGCTTTCGCAGGAAACCCGGCTCGTGTTGCAGTACGATCGTCGGCCGATCAGACGCCCACGGCGACTCGCGCCGGACATCGGTTGCTTGCATTGGCAATGCGCCAATGTTTATTGTGGATAAGGAGGCTGTCCGTGCTTACCTGTGATCCGAATGCCAGCGCACTCGTTGATAAATATCAGACGCTCGTTGCCGAATCTCGACCACGACGAACCGGCCAAATTGACTGGGATCGCCTTCACCGCAATCTTGAGACGTCCGCCGATTGGACCAACGCCGCTGCGACTCAACTGATCATGCTTGCTCGGAACTACGGCTCGTTCATGCTGCGGAATGCCCTGGCACTTTCCCTGGCCGCTGAGATCGAGGATGGCGAACTCGGGTTTTGATTCTGTTGGATCGAGTGCGATTCACCAAGAAACACGGCCTGCGGAGCGATGAATGAGCTGGCTGCTATTCCTCGACGAGAGCGGGCATGACCGTCGCACGATGCCGTACGAAGTTCGCGGCGGCGTGGCGTTGCATGCGGCGGAGCTTTGGCCGTTCGTCCAGGACGTGCAGCGTTTGGAGCTCGCATCGTTCGGGACTGAATTGCATCAATACCGCAAGGAACTCAA
>CAZNDQ010000097.1:0-10852 GCA_964571825.1 uncultured Planctomycetales bacterium
TGCGCGCACCGGGTGCGCCTTCGGCGGCGCATCGCGCCCGCGCCGTCGGGCGCGTCGCGCCGCACATGGTCCAGTCAGCTCGATCGGTCAGGTGTCGCCTAGAACGGCAGGCTTTCCCAGATGCCGGCCAGTTCCTCGAGAATGGAACTGATCAGGTCGCTCAGTGCCCCCCAGATCGAGCTCAGAATCGAGTCCAGAGATCCATTCGTTTCCGACATTGTCGTTCCTCCCGATAAAAAGGGTTCCGGTTTCGACCTACGTTTCTGAGCCCGCTGATTGATGGAACGCACCGAGTGTCCGGACAACGGGGGCAGTGGGCGCAGATGCACGGCACGTGCGCCCGCCCGGTGCGGACGCTTTCTCCGCCCGCGCCGGTCCGTTATGCTTCAGGCGTGAATGAAGGCCGGAAGAAACGCCTGACGGATTATGCGAACTGCGCGGGTTGAGCCGGCAAGCTCCCCATCGAGGGGATGGCCCAGGTGCTGGGCCGCCTGCCGCGCTTCGCCGATCCAAATCTTCTCGTCGCAACAGAAACGTTCGACGACGCGGGGGTCTATCGCCTCAGCGACGACCTCGCGCTCGTACTGACGGTCGACTTCTTTCCGCCGCTGGTCGACGATCCGTACACGTTCGGGCAGATCGCCGCGGCCAACGCGCTGAGCGACGTCTACGCCATGGGTGGTCAGCCGCTCACGGCGCTCAACCTCGTTGGCTTTCCCGATCAGGAGCCGCCGGCCGAGGTGCTGTATGAGATCCTGCGCGGCGGCGCGGACAAGGTGGCCGAGGCCGGGGCGTGCATCGTCGGCGGGCACTCCGTGCGCGATGCTGAGGTCAAGTACGGTCTGGCGGTAACGGGCCGCGTGCATCCCGCGCGCATCGTTACGAACGCCGCTGCCAGACCCGGCGACCAGCTCGTGCTGACCAAACCGATCGGCAGCGGCGTGATGACGACCGCCGCGAAGAAGGGGCGGATCGCGCCCGAAGAGCTGCGCGAGACGATTGCCGTGATGACGACGCTCAATCGCGCCGCGCGCGACGCAATCGTCGAGTGCGGCGTGCGCGCGGCGACCGACATCACCGGCTACGGGCTGATTGGCCACGCCGATGAGATGGCGCGCGGCGGCGGTGTCGTGCTGGCGATCGAGGCGGCGGCCGTCCCGCTGATTCCCGGAGCGCTGACGCTGGCGGCAGAGAAGTTCGTCACGCGGGCCCATCGCTCGACGCTCTCATACGTCGGGTCGCGGCTCGACCGCGGCGGCGCAGCGGAGGACCTGGTCAACGTGCTGGCCGACGCGCAGACCTCCGGCGGGCTGCTGATCAGCGTGGCGGAGGCCGATTGCGAGCGGTTGCTGGCGGGGCTGCGATCGCGCGGGGTGGAGGCGGCCGCGCGGATCGGCGCGGTCGAGGCGGCACCCGAGCCCGGCATTCGCCTCAAATAGCCTCCGCGTGACGTGCTGGTCGGTGTTACAATTCCAATGGCGATGGATGCCGGGCGCCCGACGGCCCGGCCCACGAGTTGGGGATCGCCTCGTGTGTGTGAATAAGCACTCCCAGCTTGTTCTTGCCCTTTCGTTGCTCTTTCCCGGCGCCACGGCGATCGGTGATGACCGGCGTCAGGCGTTGCGCGACGCGCTGCAAATGATGGCGGACCTGGAGTCGTACTGCGACGCCGCAACCGAAGTTGAGGGCACGCAACCGGCCAGGAGCTATCACGTTTACGCGTACTCAGCGTTTCACTTCGAGCGTGATCCGCGACAGGGTCAGCGCGAGTTGCTCTTGCCGGTTGTCCGGGTTGCGGTGTTCGAATCGCCCGAGTCGTTGCAGAAGGCGCGCGGGCGCTACCAGGCCGTACGCGTACAGTGTCAGCAGCGGATCGGCCTGCAACGCTATCGGGAGTTTCCGTTCCAGGACAAGACGTGGACGCATGCGAAACGCGAGGAGGCGGTCGCGCATGCCGCCCGGCTCCGCCGCGAGTCATACATGAAATACTGGCCGGAGGTGCTGGAGCTGGCGGTGAACAATCAGACTGCGTCCGACCGCTACGTTCTCTTCCGCTTCAACGCGTTGCAGGTCCGCGCGGTGTTTGAGGATGACGAGGGGGACAGCGATCTGGCCTGGCGCGCGGTGGTCCGGCGCCAGGAATCGCGCATCTTTGACGACGCGGAGGTGGCGGCGGCGGCCGAGAGGCTCTATTCCGACTACATCACCGCGTGGAAGACCGTAGGCGACGGACTCGGCCGGACGGTGGGGGAAGTCAAGCCGCAACTCGACGCCTTCAGCAGCTTCGCCGAAGCGCGCGACGCGCAGCGAAAGGTCATGGATGCGCCGTCGCCCCAGCCTTAACCGCATCACACTCGTAAAAAGAGGAACCGCAATGGACATTGTGCTGTCAACAAGATGCTGTGTTCTCGCCGGAGTCATTCTCACGACAGTGTCCACGCCGGTCCGCGCGGGCGACGTTGACCGGCGCCTGCGCGCGCAGCACTGGTTCGATCTCGAACGCGTCAGCGAAACACAGATCTCGCCCGACGGCACGCAGATCGCGTACGTGCGCCGCTTCGCCGACATCATGACCGACCGCTCGTACACGAACCTGTGGCTCGTGCGCAGCGACGGCAGCGATCATCGCCCGCTGACGACCGGGCGCTTCTCCGATTCGTTGCCGCGCTGGTCTAACGACGGTACGCGGATCGCGTTCGTCACCGACCGCGAGGGCGGTTCGCAGATCTACGTTCGCTACATGGACACCGGCCAGCTCGTCCGCGTGACGAACACCCCCAAGCCGCCTTCGGAGTTGGCCTGGTCGCCGGACGACCGCACGATCGCCTTCACGATGCCCGTGCCTGCCGAGCCGACCAAGGGCGTCGAGATGCCTTTCAAGCCCGAGGGCGCCCAGTGGGCTGAACCGCCGGTCGTCATCGACAAGCTCAACTATCGCTTCGATAAGCGCGGCTACCTCAAACACGAGTATTCACACGTCTTCGTGGTGCCGTCGCTTGGCGGGACGCCGCGGCAGCTCACCGACGGCGATTATCACCACCGCACGCCGGCCTGGTCGCGCGACGGCGCTCGCATCTACTTCAGCGGCATCCGCAAACCCGACGCGGAGTGGATCGTGCAGGACACCGAAGTCTATTCGGTCGCGCTCGACGGCGAGGTCGCGGCCCTGACCGCGCGCGTCGGGCCTGACGAGGGGCCGGTCGTCTCGCCGGACGGATCGCTGATCGCCTACCTCGGCTTCGACGAAAACAACGCGGCGTACACGAACGTGCGGCTGTGCGTGATGGGCGCTGACGGGTCTGCCCCCCGCGCGCTGACGGCCGATCTCGACCGCAGCGCCGCCTCGCCGTGCTGGGCGCCGGACGGACGGGAGGTCTACTTTCTCTCCGAGGACGAGGGCCGCACGCACGTCTTCGCCGCCGGACTCGACGGGCGCGTCCGCCGCATGACCGAGGGCATGGTCCGGCTGAGTGACCTGTCCGTGTCGCGGACCGGCCGGCTGGCGGCCGTGCTCTCCGACCCGCGCACGCCCAGCGACGTTGCCACACTGACGCCCAGCGAGCCGGCGCTGCGGCGGCTGACCGAGGTGAACGAGGACCTGCTCGGCCACCGCGAGACTGGCGAGGTGGAGGAGGTGTGGTACGCCTCGTCGCACGACGGCCGGCGCGTGCAGGGCTGGATCATCAAACCGCCCGGGTTCGACGCGGCGAAAAAGTACCCGCTCGTGCTCTACATCCACGGCGGGCCGCACGCGATGTACGGCGTCAACTTCCAGTTCGAGTTCCAGGTGCACGCGGCCGACGACCAGGTCGTCTTCTACAGCAACCCGCGCGGCAGCACCGGTTATGGCGAGGAGTTCGGCAACATCATCCAGTACCGCTATCCGGGCGACGACTACTACGACCTGATGTCGGGCGTCGACGAGTTGATCGGCCGCGGCTACGTCGATGAACAGAACCTGTTCGTCACCGGCGGCAGCGGCGGCGGCGTGCTCACCTGCTGGCTGATCGGCCGGACGGACCGCTTCGCGGCCGCCGTCTCGCAATACCCGGTGATCAACTGGTACAGCTTCCTGCTCACCTGCGACATCATGCCCTACGTGCGGCTGCGCTGGTTCGACCGGGCCCCGTGGGACGATCCGCAGCACTACATGGAGCGCTCGCCGATTTCGCTCGTCGGCAACGTAACGACGCCCTGCCTGCTGATCACCGGCACGGAGGACTGGCGCACGCCGATCTCGGAGACTGAGCAGTACTATCAGGCACTCAAGTTGCAAAAGAAGGAGACGAAGATGGTCCGCGTGCCGGAGGAAGCGCACGGCGTGGCTGCCCGGCCGTCGCATTACGTCGCCAAGATCCTGCACATCCGCAAGTGGTTCAGCGAGCACAAGCGCGGGGAGGCCGAGGCCGCCTCACAGCCGGCCGCGACCCAGCCGGACGCCGGTTCGTGAGCACGCGGCGACGCGCGCTCCCGGTCAGTGCGGCAGCCAGTGTACGATCCGCAGCAGCGGAACCAGCAGCGGCGGCAGGAACACCCCCGGCAGATAGTTCGTCACCGGCAGCGACTTGATCTCCAGCAGCGCCAGCCCGATGGCGATGAGCAGGTAGCCGCCGACGGGCGTCATCAGCGCCACGGCCATGTCAGGGTCCTGGGCGACGAGCAGCGAGGCCAGCAGCGCCAGCCCGCCCTGAAAGAGCAGCACCGTCAGCACGCTGAAGCCGACGCCGATGCCCAGTGTCGCCGCCAGCGCGACCGAGCAGAAGCCGTCCATCACCGACTTGATGTAGAGCAGCGAGGGGTCGTGTTCCGGCCCGCCGTTGGCGAGGCAGCCCAGGATCGTCAGCGGCCCGACGCAGAAGATCATGCTCGCCGTGAGGAACCCCTGCGCGACGTTGGCCGTCGAGCCGGCGGCGAACCGCCGGTGCAGCGTGTCGCCGATCTTCTCCAGCCGCTCGTGCAGCCGGAGCAGCGTTCCAATCACGCCGCCGACGAGCAGCGAGGCGACGACGACGAGCGCTAGCGCCGCGCCAAAGGTCTTGCCCGCCTCGCCCGCCGGCCGGTACTTCGCCACCGTCGCCCCGAAGTCAAGCAGCACGGCATCGAGGCCGAGCCCGAGCGTGATCAGGCCCAGCCCGCTGAGCACGATGCGATTGTACCGCTCCGGGATTCGCGCCCCGACACTCAGGCCGATGGCGCTGCCGATCAGCACGGTCAGCGTATTGACGATCGTGCCGTTAAGGATCGACCAGATCATGCCGGGCTTCCGCGAGGGGACGGACGGAAGGTATAGGCCCGGGGGTGGGATCGGTCAACGCGGGCCGCGGCCGCCCGCACCACGTCCGGGTACGCCGGACGTGTCACCCGAAATTGACATCAATTCGTGCGATTCATAGGATTTGCTGGACCTCAACATGCGATCAGCAGGTGCAGTGCGGCCGGGCGCCGTTGGGGCGATGAGTGCGCCTGCGCCGCTCCCGGGTACGAGAGCAAGGCGGCGGCAGACCGGGGCACCCAGCGACTGGCTGAGGAACGCATCGTGCCCGTGCTCTACGTCTTACAGGGACCCGACAAAGGCAAGTCCTTCGACACCGGACCCGATTCGGCCATTCTCGGACGCAACAGCGAAGAGCTGCCGCTCAGCGACAACACCGTCTCGCGCCGGCACGCCCGCATCTTCCGCCAGGGCAGCGCCTGGATGCTCGAGGACAGCGAAAGCGCCAACGGGACGTTCCTCAACGGCTCGCGCGTGCACCAGGCCAAGCGGCTCAAGCGCGGCGACCAGATCCGACTCGGCAGCACGCTGCTCGTCTTCTCCGGCGAGAAAGTAGGCGAGCGGCTGCCCGATTCCGTGCCGGCCCGGCAGGTGATCGATCTCGACGTCAGCGGCAAAGCGCTCGACTCGGCCATTCTCAGCAGCATTCCGACGAGTGAAGACAGCGTCATCATCGCCGCGCCCGAGACGGCCGAGGCCGTCCGCTCCTGGCGCGTGATGCTCGAGCTGATCGACGCGCTGGGCGCAACGCTCAGCACCGACGAGCTGCTCAGCCGCGTCATGGACATCGTCTTCGACCAGGTGATGGTCGACCGCGGGTTCATCCTCTTGCGCGACGAGCAGACCAACGAACTGATGCCGCACTTCGTGCGCTATCGCAACAAGCCCGGCCGCGGACAGGAACGCATCACCACCTCGCAGCGCATCATCAACTACGTCATCGACAAGAAGGAGAGCGTGCTCTGCTCGAACGCGATGTCGGACGAGCGCTTCGGCCAGGTCGAGCCGGGCAGCAGCATCTACCGCTACGCGCTGCATTCGGTCATCTGCGTGCCGATCATGGCCCGCGAGCACATGCTGGGCGTGATCCACATCGACTCGGCGGCGACGACGTACACCTACGGCACCGAGCAGCTCCGCCTGATGAGCGCCATCGGCCTGATGGCCGGCATGGCGCTCGAGAACGCACGCCTCGTGCAGACGATGGTCGGCTCCGAACGCCTGGCCGCCGCGGGGGAGGCCGTAGCCCTCGTCTCCCACTCGATCAAGAACGTCCTGCAGGGCCTGGGCGGCGGCCGCGAGATGGTCACGTCGGGGCTCGTGCGCGACGATGTCGGCCGCATCCGCCGCGGCTGGGAAGTCGTCGACCGCAACCTCGACAAGATTCACAACCTGACGATGAACATGCTCGCCTTTTCCAAGGACCGCGAGCCGCGCCTGACGCTGGCGCAGCTCAATTCGGTCGTCGACGAGGCGACGCAGCTCGCGCATCATGTCGCCGACCAACGCGGCGTCGTCCTGCTCACCGACCTCGACGACCGCATGCCCGCGATCCCCATCGACACCGACGGCATCCACCAGATGGTGCTCAACCTCGTGACGAACGCGGTCGAGGCGGTCGAGGAGCGCACCGGCCGCGTCACCGTCCACACCGAGTTTCTCCCCGACGACGAAGAGGCGATCATCACCATCGAGGACAACGGCCCGGGGATCCCGCAGGACCTCGTCACGCGCATCTTCGAGCCGTTCTACTCGACAAAGGGGCAGGGGGGCACGGGACTCGGTCTGGCGGTGACGAAAAAGATCGTCGAGGAACACCGCGGTACGATCCGCGTCTCGACGACGCTGGGCAAGGGCTCACGGTTCTCGGTGCACCTGCCGACGGCCGCGCACAAGTGGACGACGCTCGAACAGGCGATGGAGACGATCCGCCTCGATCACGGCGAGCCGCGTTGACGCGCGCCGTCGCAATCCCCGCTACCCCGGCAAAGGCAGACCCAGCCGTCCCATGACCAGCTTCAGGTCCTCCCACGCCTTGGCTTTCTCGTGCGGCGAGCGCAGCAAATAGGCAGGGTGATAAGTCGGCATCAGCGGGATCGTCCGGTCCGCAGTGAGCCGGAAATCGTGGAACCGCCCGCGCAGCCGGCCGATCGAGTCGCGTGTCTCCAGCAGCGTCTGTGCGGCCGGCGCCCCGAGCGCCACAATGACCTCCGGGTTGATGATCTGCAGTTGCTCGAACAGGTAGGGCGAGCAGGCGGCAATCTCGTCCGTCGACGGCGTGCGGTTGTTCGGCGGCCGGCATTTGAGCACGTTGCAGATGAACACCTCGTCGCGCGGAATCCCCATTCCCGTCTCGATCATCTTCGTCAGGAGCTGGCCGGCCGCGCCGACGAACGCCAGCCCGCTGCGGTCCTCCTCGAATCCCGGTGCCTCGCCGACAAATACGAGCCGTGCCTGCGGATTGCCCTGCCCGAAGACGGTCTGCGTTCGCGTCCTGGCCAGACCACACTTGCGGCACCCGACCACGTGATCCTGGTTGAGCACGCGGAGCAGGCCTTCGGCCTCCGATGCGCCCACAGGAGCGGTGGGGGGGGGTGATTTGGCGCGCGGCGCGTGCGGTGCATCGGGCTCTGCAACCCCCACCGCCCAACCGGCCGCCGGCGGCGCGATCGGCCACTCCCGTACGCCCAGAATGCCGTCGGTCTCCAGCTCCAGGCGCAGCGCGTCCAGCAGTTGCTGATGCGTTGCTTGAGGGTCCCCGACCATGACTCTGTCCTTCGGGCTCGTCTGCCGCCACGGCAAGTTGATGCCGGCGCGCTGCGCCTCGCTGAGCACCGCAGTGCGTGTTAGACGACGGGACGGTTCAAGTCAATGGGGCCGGCCGTGAACAGGCGCGGCGGTTCAGGGAACGAGGAAGGAGTCGGTTGCGCATTCCGGCATCTCGGCACCGGTGCGGACACTGCCGCTGCAGCCGGGCACCCAGATGTTGTCGCCGTTGACGCCGACCTGCGGCCGAACCGTCCACGCGACCCGCCCGGAGGTGAAGACGACGTTCTGCCCGGCCCGCTTGCCGTGGACATACGAGTTCTGGTCCGGACCGCGCAGCCGCCGCACAATGTCATCGTCAAACAGGGGGTTTCGGTCGGCCAGCACCGCCAGATTCGGGTCCGTCGTCAGCGACGCCCGAACCGGCCCGGCCATTTGCTGGTAGCTGTAGGAGATACTCAGGCTCTGGGGGAAATCGGCGAGCTGCTCGGGGTTCTGCACGTTCAGCGGCACGGCACCCCGATGAGCGGGGCAGACGAACACCCGCGGGTTGACGTATCTGCCCTGGATCAGCACGTAGAGATGCCGGCTGTTGGAAGACGTTTGGCGCGCCGTGGGCGAACTACCAGTCTGCTCGGCCGGCACCGGCGCAAACGCGCCGCTGTACGGCAGCCGGCCATCGTGCTCCGTCCCGAATTTCGCCATTCCGGCATAAACGGCCGCCAGGTTGTTCTGGCAGGCGCTCCGTTCCGCAAGCCGCCGGGCATGGTAGTAGCCGGGCGCAAATAGCCCGACGAGAATCGTGATACACGCGGCAGCCGCAACAAGGTCGCGGATCGAAAAAAACCAGCCGCGCGCCACAGGCGCAGGACGATCCGCAACGAACGCCGCTGCACGCTCGAACGAGATCGTCTGCGTCGCCGACCGGATGCGCTCCATAATCGACGCATTCAGCTCCGCCCGCGGTTCCGGCACCGTCCACGACTCAAGCGGTGCCAGCGTCCGGTCGAGCCGGTTCAGGATTCGCTCGATCTCCTCGGCGGGTGCGCTGGCGCTCTCGCGCTCCGGCTCGTCCGATATGCCCAGACGCCGCCCGATCAGTTCCTCGATCAGCTTTTCCCGGTCGTGATTCATGTCCCGTCTCTTCTGGTTCTTCATTCCCCTGCTCAAGGACGAATGCGGAGAGCGCCGGGTTCACTGTTTTTTGTTGATCGCGGTGCGGAAAGCGTCGCCGAACCACGCCACGGCCGTATGCAGCCGGCTCTTCACCGTCCCCAGCGGGATCCCCAGCATCTCGGCGATTTGCTTGTACGGAAACTGGTGGAAGTACGCGAGCACCAGCACTTCGCGCAGGTTCGGCGGCATCTGCTGCACGACCTCGCGCACCAGCTCCTGCTGCTCGCTCGCGTCGAGTACTTCGTCCGGCAGCGCCGAGTCGTCTGCCAGCAGGTCGCGGAAGCTGCCGCGTTCGTCCGAGTTTTCGTTGAACCCCGCGTCGAGCGGCGATTCCGGGCGGCGCGCCCGGCTTCTCAATGCGTCGCGCGCCTTGTTCGCCGCGATTGTGAACAGCCACGGCTTGAACCGCCGCTGTGCGTCGAACGACTCCGACGAAAGGTATACCTGCAAGAACGTTTCCTGCACCACGTCTTCCGCCGCGGCGGAGTTGCTCATGAAGCGCATGACGAAATGGTACAGTTCGCGGCTGTACCGCTGCACCAGCGTCTCGAAGCTGCCTTCGACGCCCGAGACGTGGTCGGCCAGAAGTTTCTCATCGTTGGTCACAATGATCGGGCCTGCTCAGATTACGCCGCCGTCGCGCCGGGGTTCGGCGAGCGCAGCCGCGATAATACGAGTTGGGCCGGGGTCCGCAAGTTGTTTCGCCCAAACGGGTTCCATCCACCGGCGGCGATCCGCGACGGCGGTGCCCGGCCCTTGCCGCCGGGCCGGCGCGGCGGTATCTACGGCATCGTCGCCCCGGCCGTTCCGGGGCCGTCTCTGACGGAGTGGCCCGCTTGGATCCCCTGTTGGCCGTTGACGCTGAGGTGCTCAATCCGCGCGTCGTCGCGGCGTTGCTCGAGGGCTCGGCCACCGTCAACTCCTCGCTGAATCTCGATTCAACACTGCAGGCGATCGCGCGGATGGCCGCCAAGGTCATGGACGCCGAGGCCAGCAGCGTCCTGCTATACGACCCGGTGCGCAAGAAGCTCATCTTCCGTGCCGTGCACGGCGCTGCCGAGGACGTGCTGCTGGGCGAGGAATTCGACGCCGACCGCGGCATCGCCGGCAAGGTGCTCGCCACTTCCGAGGGCGTCATCGTGCCCGACGTGCGCAAGGACTCCGACTTCTATCCGAAGATCGACGAGCGCAGCCACGTCACCACGCGGAACATGATCGCCGCGCCGATGATTCACAAGGGCGTCGTTGTCGGCGTGGTCGAGGTGCTCAACAGCGAGACCAGCCCCTATTTCAAGCCGAGCGACCTGACCGTGCTGCAGATCTTCGCCAACCTGGCCGCGATCGGCGTGGCCAACGCGCAGGAGCACGAGGTGGTCGTCCGCGAAAACATCGGGCTGCGCGAGTCGCTCGACCCCGGCGACCAGGTCATCGGCCACTCACCGGCCTTCCGCTCCGTGCTCGACCTCGTCGCGCGCGTCGCCGGCAGCAACGCCACCGTGCTGCTGCTGGGCGAAACGGGCACCGGCAAGGAGATGACGGCCCGACTGCTGCACCGCAATTCGCAGCGGCGCGAACGGTCCTTTGTCGCCGTCAACTGCGCCGCCATCCCGGAGACGCTGCTCGAAAGCGAGTTGTTCG
>CAZNDQ010000098.1:0-10821 GCA_964571825.1 uncultured Planctomycetales bacterium
GGGATCGGCAATCAATCTGGCGACGAACGGCGCGGAGCTGCACGGTCTGACGTAACGCGACGGGTCGCTGTGGGTAAGGCACACCGGCCGACAGACGGCGACTCAATGCCGCGTTTCGTGGGCCGAGCTTGATCCCTTCCGCTCGATGAACCCGGACACGTTCCTCGGCGGTTGGGAGCAGGGCGGGACAATCGAAGACGCAACGCGACTCTACTTTTACCCGAAGGTAACGGCGGATCGGTACGGCAACGCGGCGGCCGTGATGTCGGCCAGTGCGCCGGCGGAGTTTGCTTCGATCTACTATGCGACGCGCGCGTCCGACGACCCGGCCGACACGTTCCAGACGCCGCTCCAGATGCGCAGCGGCCTGTCTGCGTATACGGGCGGCGGCAACCCCAGCCGCTGGGGCGACTATTCGGGGATCTGCGTCGATCCGGCGAATGACCGGACCTTCTGGGCAACTTCGCAGTGGCCGCGAACGACCGTGCTGTGGAGCACATGGATTGCGTCGTTCACGATGCCGATCCAGACTACGACGCTGCCGTTCTTCGAGGACTTCGAGTTTGGCGGTGGCGGCGTGACACCGGGGATCTGGTCGCTGATCACCGGCACGGTGGACAACGTGGCGCTGAACGAGCCGAGTGGTAGCAGCTCGGCGCGGCTCAACGGTCCGCCGCGCGGACAGGACCAGTTCCGCACTCGGCAGATCGACACGAGCGGAGCGGGCGGTCTCGAGGTGAGCTACTCCTATCAGCGAGGTGGCGGCGGCAATGCACCTGAGGCGGTCGATCTGCTGATGGTCGACTATCTCAACGCCGACGGCAATTGGAGCAACCTGGCTACGTATGCAGGCACCGGTGCGAGTTCGAGCACTTTTACGCAGGACGTGCACTATCCGCTGCCCGCCGATGCGCTCCATGACGGCTTCCGCCTGCGGTTCTCGACGTATACGGGTTTCACCGGCGACGACTGGTTCGTCGACGACGTCCGCATCCGCGACTGCGGCGCGACGGACGCGGACATGGACGGGCTGGGGCTGCTGTGCGACAACTGCCCGAACGATGCGAACGCGAATCAGCTTGACTCGGATGGAGACGGCGCCGGCGACGCCTGCGATGCCTGCCCCAACGAGCCGGCGCTGATCACGCCGAGCGAGCCGGGCCAGGAGGTCTCGTGCGCCAACGGGATCGACGACGACTGCGACGGCCTGGCGGATGATAACGATTCGGATTGTGCGGCGCCGAGTTGTGTCTGCGGCGACCTGGCAGACACCGGTCTCGGCCAGCCAGTCGACCTGGGCGATTTCAGCGCCTTCGCCGTCTGCTTCGGCCTCGACGTCGGCGCGAATCCGCAGTGTGAGTGCGCCGACCTCGATGGCGACGGAAGCGTTTCCAACAACGACTTTTCGACGTTCTCGGTGCTCTTCGGGACGGTGAATGCGAATTCGCCGCCGAACTGCCTGTAGGCGACGGGGAGCCGGAAGATATCAAGCCGGTCGCGGTGGGCACAGCATCGCCGCGACCGGTTTTCTTTTGCGCGCTCCGAGCGGTCATTGCCGTGACGCCGAGCGCAGTGTGGGGGTCTGAATCTCGGCCGGTTCGCCGCCGACCATCTCGACGACGGCGTGCAATTCGAGCATACCGAGCGCGTGACCGGCGAGGTCCGGCCGGCCGAGCCGCTCGGCGAAGTCCTTCATCATGATGATGTCCATCGAGCCGACCCAGACGATGCTCGTCGTCGGGCCGAAGGGCGTGAGTGTGTAGATGGCCGGGTCGCTGCGCGGTGAGCCGTAGGGGCTGACGGGGCGCCCGTCGATAAAGGCCGCCTGCGCAAAGGAGAGTCGGAAGAGCAGCGGCGCGTCAGCGCGGTTCTCGCGGAGGAAGAGCACGTCGGGCGCTTCGTCGTGCCGCGAGGGTTCGTTTGGGCGGTCGGCCCGCTCGATGACGAAGTTGAGCAGCGAGATGCTGTGCGACTTGCCGTCCGGGCAGCGGATGCGCAGCTCGAATCCACCTTCATGCAGCACGCTGCCACCGAGCATTGTGTTGAGTACCGTCTCGACGCCGGCAACCTGAAACTCCAGCGTCGACGCCGGATGAATGGCAAACGCGGTGAAGGGCGGCTCCATGTGCGCCAGTTCGAGGGGCGCTGGCCGGGCCGTGGAGATGACCATCGGGACCGTTATCCCGACCGCCGGATTCACGGCGTCGTTGAACTTGATCGCCGTCATACCTCCAACGAAGCGCCACACCTCGGCCGTCGAAGCCGGTGCCATCATTTCGGGTGGCGACAGGAACGCCGTGTTCGGCCGCTCGGCGAATTGCAGCGCCGAGGACAGCGCCGTGGCGGGCGCCGCCATTGCGTCGTGGAGTTTTCGCGGCCAGTCGGCGCTGCGCAACGCATCGCGCAGGCGGTCGCGTGCGCCGCCTGAGCGGCGCAGCTCGGCGACGAGCGCGCGGCCGAGCGCCCGCGCCGCGTTCTCGAAATCGGACAGCGCGTCCGGGCTCGCGCCGCGCGTGGCCGGGGGCAACGTGACGCCCGGCGCCATGATCCAATCTCCGGACTCTTCGCACGGGCCGAGAGGAATACACGGGATGTTTGCGGCTTCGGCGAGCAGCGCAGCCCAGTGCAGGCCTTCACGCTCGAATGGCCCGACGAGCACCGAGATCTCGTCACCCACGGCGAGATCGGCCAGGCCCTGAGCCCGCATGCCGTGGTCGCCGCGCGCGTCGAGCACGCGCAGGCAGACGTGCGGCCCCCGCGGATGGGCCGCGCGATCCTCCTCGAGCGCAGCGCGCAACCCGCGCAACGCCGCGAGCCCGCGCGCGTCCAGTGGAAGGAAGCAGCCGATGTTGAGATCACCGCGTACGCTGTGCGGACCGTCCGGCACGTGGGGCTTCCACCGCGCGTTCCGCTTCATGTGAGCGCGCACGAGTTCCGTTGCGAGTGCCGGTGCATCGAGGGCGGCGGGCGGCTCGCGCAGGTGAAACAGCCCGCTTTCCACCTTGGCGATGAGCAGAGGCCGGACGTTGTTACCCGTCGTGTCAAACGTCTGTCGACCAGTGATGCCGTCGTATCGAGTCGTAGCGCGCAGCTCGTCGGCCAGCGATGTTCGATGGGTTACAGCGCGGCGCGCAGCGTCGAGCACGAGCATCGTCCCGTCGTAGGCATATGCGGCCCAGGCGTCGGGCGCGCGGCGGAAGCGCTCGAGGTAGTTCCTGCGGAACGCATCGAACGCCGGCGAATCGGCGCGCAGGTCGCACGTGGCCACGGCGACGAGTCCCTCGGCCGCGGACCCGGCGCGCTTGAGGAAGTTATCGCATACGAGCCGCGCGCCGCCGAATACCGGGAGCTTCGAGCCGGATGCACGAAGCTGTCGAAGGAACTCCGCCGCATCGGGCGCCGAAGTCCACAGCACGACACCGCCGACGTCGAAGCCGGAGATGCGTTCGACGATCTGACGAAAATCATAGTCGCCGGGCTGATGGCGAAACTCCATCCAGATCGGCCGGCCGAAGCGCTCCGAGGCGGCGCGAAACTCCTCCAGCCCGCAGCGCCCGGCGCGGTCATTGCCACCAATGAGAACGACATTAACGAGACCCAGTCGCCCGTAGATTTCGCGCGCGAGCGTGTACGCCTGCATGCGCTCGTCGGGCATGGTACGCAGGAGATCGGCACAGCCGGCCTCGGCGAGCGCCGGATCGGTGCAGGCGGTGGCTATCACCGGAAGACCGAGCCGATCCGCTGCGCGCAGCAGGATGTTGCTCGTCCCGCCGTCGATCGGCGCCAGCACAGCAATGACCCGCTCACGCCGGACGAGGTCGAGGACGATCTCCGCCGGCGACGACCAGACGCCCTGGTCCTTGCGCACGACCAATTCCGCCGGTGGCGCTCCGTTCGGGAGCGAACGATTGTGCTGTTCGACGGCGAGCGTCGCCGCGTCGAGCATCATCCGGCCAAGATCGGCGTCACGCGCGTTGTCGAGGGGGACGAGTAGTCCGATGCGCGGTGCGGCGGAAAGCGGCGACGCGGCGGAGGTCAGGACTGCCGGCGCGCGTACAGGTGCGGGAAGCTCATGAAACCGGGTATCGAAAGCGAAGAATGCGCGCTCAGGCAAGACGTCGTGCGGTGTCGGGCGGCCCGGCCGGGCAGGTGAGGGCCATTCGCGCGTCGGACAAACGGTGAACGCGCGGCACGGCGGCTCATTCCGGCCGAACCGCCCATGTGCCAGCCCGGCAGACGTGGCCACCCAGACGCCGTCATCGCTTACGGCCATGTCACGCACTCCTCGCGCGGGGAGCGCAGCGGCAGTGGCCGAATGGGACGCGGCCCCGTTCGGACCGTGCCAGCAGGCCAGCCCAAGCGAAGGATTTGCGCTCTCCTCCACTCGATCGAGGCCGCGGTTCTGTCGGTAGACCCACCACGACCGGCCATCGGTCCTTGCGAGGCCGTCGTCGGTGCCGACCCAGACGAATTCGCCCTCTGCCCGGAGACAGCGGACCGTGTCATGCGGAAGCGGCGAGTCGGCGGTGCGAAAGCTGCGCCACGAGTCGCCCTCGCGAAGCGACAGGCCGACGGGCGTGCCGATCCAGAGCCTCCCGCGGGCGTCGACCGCCACGGCCGTCGTCACGTCGTGGAGCAGGCCATCGTGCGCGGACTGATCGACGCTGCCGTCACCGTCCGGGTCGACGAGATGCTGCCAGCGCTTGCGCTGCGATTCGAAGCCGATCACGCCTGCCCCCGAAAGCGCCACAAATACGCCCCCATCCCCGGCCGTGATCCCCGCACACCAGAGGTCGTTGGCGGGCGTGTTCGCGCCGTCATAGAGCGTCCACCTGTCGGTGGCGATGCGATAGCGGCTGACGCCGGACGCCGTGGCGCACCACACATCTCCATGCGCGACGGAGAGCCCGTAGACGGCATTGTCGGCGAGGCCGCTGTTGAGCTGGTCGAACGAGGTAAGTTTTCCGGCAGCCAGGCGGCTCATGCCGTGAAGCGTCCCGATCCACAGGGCGCCGGTCTGCTCATCCCAGGCGAGAGAGGAGACGAAATCGTCCGCCAGGCCGGCCGCCTTCGTCCACGTCTGCCAGCCGTTGCCCGTGCGGCATGCCAGCCCCTCGGACGTGCCAACCCAGACTGCGCCGCCGGCAACGAGCACGCAGCGTACATCTTCGGCAGGAAGCCCCTCGGCGCGCGTGAAGTTCGTCCATTCCACGTCGAGCCAGCGGTCGGGCGAGGGGGACGCCGCGAATTCCGCGGCGCGCACCGGCGATTGAGCGGCGAGCAACACGGCGCAGCCGGCCAGTCCGAACGTCATACGCCGGGCGATGCTCATAGCGATTTGAGATACTCCACCAGGTCGTTGAGTTGCCGTTTGGTCCAGTCGCTGGAGACGCCGTGCTTGTCCTCGTCGTTGAACCTCGTCCAGATTTCCTCGAGGGTCATGGCGCGGCCGTCGTGCAGGTACGGCGGCGAGGCGAAGATGCTGTTGAGGTGGGCGTTGTCGTATTCGATGTGCGTATCGAGGGGGCCCGTTGAGCCGACGTCCGTCTGACGCTGGTCGGTGAACTTCGGCCCGGCGTGGCACGTCGTGCAGCGGTTCTCAACCGGGATCGGGTCGCCGTTGTTCGTGGTCGCGCGCTCGAAGAACGCCTTACCGCGGCGCTGCGCGGGCGAGAGTTGGCCGTCAGGCGCGAGATACGGGCTGCGCATGGCCGGCCGGTCGCGGATGAAGTCGGAGACGATGACGACGTCGCGCGCGGAAAAGCCGGAGGTGCGGAAGATCCACTTGGCCGTACGCGAGCCGCACTGCGTCGTGATATCGGGGTTGGTGCCGGTCCATTTGAAGGGTGCGGTGCCGCCGATCCCACGCAAGTTGCGGTTGTCGACGAAGTTCAGCCCGATGCCGTCCGGCTCAAGGTCGTAGCGCAGGCCGTCGTGGGCGCCGTGCGGGTGGCAACTCGAACAGGAGAACTGTCCGGCGAACGTCGCGGTGGCGGTGTGGAAGAGGCGGTCGCCGCGCGCCGCTTTGTCCTCAGGCGGCGGGTTGCCGAGCACCAGTGTCCGCGCCACCACGTGCCCGCGCGTCTCGATAACCGAGATCGAGTCATCAATGCGGTTGGCGACGTATGCTTCCGCGCCATCGGCGGCAAAGGCAACCGAGACGGGGCTGGCGCCGACCGGGATTCGCGCGCGGACGTATCGCCGCGACAGGCCGAGGTCGTTCGCATGCCGCGGCATCACACCTGCGCGAATCTCGGCGACGAGTTCGCGAACAGTAGTCAGGTCGATTGCCATGACCGTGTCGGCACCGTAGCAGGACAAATAGGCAAATGCGTCGTTCGGTGCGATCGCCAAGCCCGACGGGTCGGCGAACTGGCGATTGGGCAGGTCAACCAGCAGTTGAATGGGCGGCTCGTTGCGGTCAGAACCATAGACGGCAAAGCCGTTCCCAATCACCCAGCCTCGGGCAACCTGCGTCATCGGGATGAGGTTCTTCGGGCGCGAGACGGCCATCAGGCCGGTCGCACCGTCGCGCGTGAAGGCCAGGTCGCGACCGATGTTCGCGTTCTCGAGCTGCACCGCGTGCGTCACCCACCCGGACTGCTCGTCGATCAACGTCACTTCGAGTTGCGGCGGCAGATCGGGCGGCCGCACCAGCGGCAGACAACTCACGACGTAGAGGTCGCGCGTACCGGGGCGGAGCACAATTCCTTCCGGGCCGTTGCCGGTAGCGAGGCGGCTGCGTTCGCGCCCGGTGTCGAGGTCGATGACGGCGACGGCATCGAGCCAGTAGAGGCCGGCGAAGAGGCGCTGCCCGTCGGAGGAAATGGCGAGGCCGTTAGGCGATCCCTGCAGCGGAAACTGGCGGAGCGTGCGCAGCGACTCGGCGTCGAGTTCGATCACCAGATCGCTTTCCATGCAGGAGACGTAGATGCGCCGGCCGTCCGGATGCAGTGCGAGTCGCGTCGCGTCGCCGGCGACGCGCGCTTCGGCGAGGATGGTTCCGTTACGCGGATCGACACGGGCGACGCTGCCCGACTTCGCGCACGCGACGAGCAGCGTGCTGCGCTGTTCCTCAAACAGCAGGTGAACCGGGCCGCGTCGGTAGTCCTGTACGGGCTGCGCGCGCAGCAGAGCGGTGCCGAAAAACAGCACGAACGCCGCCGGTCCGGTTTTTTGCCACACGTATCGCATCGATGCCCCGTAGTTTATCCCATCGGCCGTGCGCCGGAGGCGATGAAGTAGTAACCGCCGCGGTGCGAGGTCATCCTGACCTCGACGAATCGCTCGTTCAGAGCCTGCTCCACGGCCAGATCCGTGCGCACGTGGTGCAGGTTGAGCACCCACTGCGCAAACCGTTGCGCCGGCGTAGGCCAGCCCTCGAACCGGCCGAAATCCAGAACGACGACCCGTCCGCCGGGACGCAGGTGGTCCGCCACGCGCGACAGGGCCGCCGGCCAGTCGGGGATCATTGTAATCGAATAGGAGAAGAGCGCAGCGTGGAATGCGGTTTCAATTCGCAGCCGGGCGGCGTCCTGCTCGACGAGCAACACCTGCGCCAGTTGATGGCGGCCGATGCGTTGCCGCGCGCGGGCAAGCATCGCGGGCGAGAAATCAACGCCGACCACCTGCCCCTCCGGCCCGACGCAGCGCGCCAATCGTGACAGGTTGAGGCCGGTGCCGCAGCCGACTTCCAGAACGCTGTCTCCGGGAGTCAGGGCGAGACAATCGACGGCAGCGGACCGTCCATGCAGGAACATCCACCGCGTGGCATCGTAAATCCGCGCCTGCTGCCGGTACATCGCCTGTACGGCGGTTTCGCGCGGTGCGGGCGTCGGCAGTTCGGTCACGGTGTCTGCGAACTTCTTCATCATCCGGGGTCTACGTACGGGCAGCGATTGATTTCTCGGCCGCAGCTGAGTCGGACGGCGGCCCGGCCGCCTCGTAGACGATCATCAGGTCGCCGTAGCAGACGACGTTGTCCTCGACGATTACGCGGATGCGCTCGGTAAACAGGGGGCTGCCAGCCAGGTCAGGATGCCAGTTCGGAAAGATGATCGCCCAGCGCACGCCGCGGCGGCGCAGCTCCTCAGCCAAGCCGTTGCCAGGATCGCGGAATGGCAGCATGTCGGGGTCGATCAGCCCCTGCGTGTCGAGGACGGGCCGATTGCCGAAGAAGGCAATGGCGCCAATGTCGCAGGTGGCAACGGTCTCCCCGTCCGGCACGTGCTCGGCAACCCAGTGGCCCAGGTGCACCTGACAGTCCTGAATGTTCTTGACGCACAGGCCGTATTCGTGCAGCCGCCAGCGTTGGGCGTCGTTGAGCCATGCAAGACAAACGCCAATGCCGAGGACAAGCACGGCCGCGTAGCGACGCCCGACGGTCAAGACGGTCGCACCGAGCGCGGCCCCCTGCGCCAGACTGCCGAGGGCGTGGAGGCCGAGCACCCCGCCCACGAGCAGGAAGGTGATTTCGCCGTGGAGCGTGCGCTGCGCCTGGGCCTGGCGGAGTTCGCCGGTGACGACGCCGATGCAAAAGGGCACGGCAAGCGCAATGAGGGGAACGATGAGGGAGTCGAACGCGCGCGGGCGGGCCGCGCGAGGACGCAGCCAGAGCACCGCGCCGACCACGCTGAGCAGGACGAGCGGAAGGTTATCATCGAGACGGACAGTGTTGACGAATTGTCGCACGGCGCGCGGGCCGGCGCTGGCGAAGCGGCTCCACAGCGTCCGGTAGTCGCCACGGGCGGCAACCTCGAGGAACGAGCGGTCTCCAACCGACGTCTGCAGCGTGTTGACGACGAACGTGCCATTGCACTGATAGTTGAATACGGCGTACGGCGCAAAGAATGTGGCAAACAGCGTGATCCGCAACAGGAACCGCGGGAGCGGCCTCGGCCGGCGCTCAGCAGCGGGCGTGCGAAGTCGAATGACGCCACGGTCGAGTTCCAGCAGCGGCCAGAGCGCGCAGAACTCCGGTCGCGTCATGCAGAGCAGCGCCAGCACGGGCGACGTCAGCCACCCCGCGGTGCGTCCTCCGGCGGCCTCGCGCTGATGCAGCCAGACGAGCAGCGCCGCCAGAACGAGCGTGAGCGGGATTTCCATCCCGGCTGCGCCGCCCCACGGGAGCGGCCAGGAAATAGCGATGAGCCCGACGCCGACCACGGCCGCGATCGCCGGCAGGCCGAATTGGCGCAGCACGGCATAGAGCAGCGAACCAAAGAGCGCCATGAGCGCGATGTTCACGCCGTGCAGGGTATAGAAATATTCATGCGTGAACGCCGCAACTCCCGCAACGACAAGGGCGTACAGCGGCGCGGTCGTACCGTTGGAGCGCACGCCCGGCCGATACTCGAACGGCCGACCCTCGACGATCGTCCGCGCGTACATCGCATGAATCCAGGAGTCGTCGAGCGCGAAGCCGATTGGCAGGGGCTCGCGGGCAAAGCGCGGCTGAACGATGTAGGCGGTCGTCGTCAGCGCCGGGAGCATTGCGGCGAGCAGGACGTACGCGAGTCCCCCGCCGCTGCGCGTTCGGTGCTCGACGGCCACGCCCTGCGTTTCGGCCAGCAGGGCACGGCGTTCCCGTCGGTCAAATGCCCCTTCAGTCTGACCCGCATCCATCATCTGGTCGCAAGCCCCCCCTGAATGGGATTCCGCTATTCGCCGGGCATCGTCATCGCCGTCGGGTCGAGCACCTTGTCCAGCTCGGCCTTCGGCAGGACCTGGTGCGCGAGGGCCACCTCGCGGACGGTGCGACCGGTCTGGTAGGCTTCCTTGGCGATGGCGGCCGCCTTGTCGTAGCCGATCACGGGTGCCAGTGACGTGCACATTGCCAGTGACTGCTCAACGTACGCAGCGCAGCGCTCGCGGTCTGCCTCGATGCCCTTGACGCAGCGTTCCGTGAACACGCGCACCGCAGCGGAAAGGAGGCGCACCGACTCGAGCGTGTTGTGTGCGATCAGCGGCATCATGACGTTCAACTCGAAAGCGCTGTCGCGGCAGCCAAGGGCAGCGGCGGTGTCGTTGCCGATCACCTGCCCACACACCTGGATCAGCATCTCGCTCATCACCGGGTTGACTTTGCCCGGCATGATGCTCGAACCGGGCTGCGTTGCCGGGATTCTCAGTTCGCCCAGGCCGCAGCGCGGCCCGCACCCGAGCAGCCGGATGTCGTTGGCGATCTTCGTCAGGCTGACGGCAATGGTGCGCAACTGGCCGCTCGCCTCGCACGATCCATCCTTGGCCGCCTGCGCCTCGAAGTGATTTTCCGACTCGACGAACTCGATCCCCGTCCGGCGCGACAGCCACGCGCAGAGCTTCCCGGCGAACTCGACGGGCGGGTTGATCCCTGTGCCGACGGCCGTTCCACCGATCGGCAGCTCGCGCAGCGCCGCGATCGCCCGCTCAGCGCGCTGCGCGCCCAGCCGCGCCTGCGCCGCATACCCGCTGAACTCCTGCCCAAGCCGGATCGGCGTCGCGTCCTGCAGGTGAGTCCGTCCGATCTTGATGATGTCGTCGAACGCCTTCGCCTTGCGGTCCAGTTCGTCCTCCAGCGCGCGCAGCGCCGGCACCAGATCGTGCCGCAGGGCCTCGGCGACCGCAACGTGGATGGCAGTGGGGATGACGTCGTTGGAGGATTGGCCCATGTTGACGTGGTCGTTCGGGTGGACCGGCTCACGCGAGCCGATCTTCCCGCCCGCCAGCTCGATCGCGCGGTTCGAGATGACCTCGTTGGCATTCATGTTGGTGCTGGTGCCGGAGCCGGTCTGGAAGACGTCCAGCACGAACTGGTCGTCGAGCCGCCCCTCTGCCACCTCC
>CAZNDQ010000099.1:0-10734 GCA_964571825.1 uncultured Planctomycetales bacterium
TCCGGTAGTTGATGTCCCCCGTCAGCTCCGTCGAGTCCTGGTTCTTCTCGTCCTTCGGCTGGAACGTGCCCACGCCGCGCCGGTCCTTCTCCGAGACGATCAGCCGCCGCACGACGATGTGCTCCATCACCTTCTGCCAGTCGCCGTCGTACTTGAGCAGCAGCTCCTCGTACATTCGCCGGCAGAACGGATCGAGATCGCCGTCGACGCGGATCGTCCTGTCGCCGCTGACGTTCTCGTTCAGCTTCGCCAGAACCTCCTCGCGAATGCTCGCCGGAATCAGCCGCAGCGGCTCCTCGTGCATCGGGCACGGCGACTCGACGATCCGCCCGTCCTCGTCCGGAATGCGCCAGGCAAACGTGTAGAGCTGCCCCTCGTCCAGCCGCGAGTAGTGCTCAAGCCCCTTCTTCAACATCCGCGTGATTGTGCTCTTCGACGAGCCCACCGGCCCGTGCAGCAGCAGGATGCGCCGCTCCGTCCCGTAGCCCTGCCCCGACCACTTGAAGAAGTCCACCAGCGCCATCAGCGGCTTGTCCAGACCGAACACCGCGTCCGACCCGCTCCCGAACGGGTCGCCGAAGAAGTGATAGCGGATGCAGTCTTCCTTGAACCGCGAATACCGCTCCCACCCGAAATGCAGAATCATGTCGTACACGCGCTGGAAGGCGTTGCGCGCGACCTCCGGCCGCTCGCACACCAGGTCCAGATATTGCTGGAACGTCCCCTCCCAGTGCTGGTCGCGGAAACGCTGCGGATCGATCCGTTGCCGGATCATGTCCAGGACCAAGCGGGAATCTGCCATCACACCAACCTCCCGACGGATGCTTACCCCATCATTTCGCGCCGACTGTGCCCGCAATCCCTGTTACATCGGACCATTGTCGGATGATCTCATACCAATCTTCCGGACCGTACAACCCCACGGACCGGAAAATCCACCCTCCCCTGCATCATCCTATCGGTCCCGACCAGGCAAGTCAAACGGCTTGTCGCCGTAACTCCTTATCCGTCAAATTCTTAGAGCAAACGGACCCCGGCGCGACGGGTCAGGTCGACGTGTTCGGCGCGGTTCGATCTGCCTCCCCGCCGGCCCGCGCGAACCACGGACCGGCCGGCCCCTCGAACAAGGAGCACGATTCACCAGCCACGGCACCGCGCTCGGCGGCCCACCGGCCGGACATCCAATTCTACGCTCACCGCGCGCGTCCGGTTGGGCTCCGGCCGCGCACATTCTCACCCTTCACGCGAAATACGTCTTGCGCCGCCGCCCCGACAGATAGCTCTCCATCACGCACCCCGCCAGGCCGCCGCTGTGGCAATAGAACGCCACGCCCCGCGTCAGCTTCGTCAGCCGATCCACAAAGCCCACCCAGTCCATGTACGCGTAATCGTCGATCAGCGCGAACGTCGCCACGCGGATCCCCTGCCGCGACAGCGCAAACGCCTCCTTCAGCGTTGCCATCGTCGTTGCCTTCTGCGGCGGATACAGCAGACACAGCTCGTCGCCCTCAACGTGCGCTGTCGGCTCGCCGTCAGTAATGATCAGCATCTGCCGATCCTGCCCTCCGCGACGCCGCAGGATCTGCCGGGCCAGCATCAGCCCCATCTGCAAGTTTGTGAAGTGCGGCGGCCCCTTCTCCGCCTCCGCCAGCGGAATGCGCAGCCGCACGATCGGATCGTGCAGCGTGATCGGCTTCGGACTGACCAGCGGCAGCCGGTGCGCCGGGATCACCTCGGCCGTCGAGTGAAACCCGACGATGTCCACCGTGTCCCGCGGAAATTGCTGCTGCACCAGGGCATGCACCGCCATCGCCGCTTTCTTCGCCTGCATGAACCGCCCGTAGCGCATCATCGAGCCGCTCATGTCCAGCAGGATCACCAGGCTCGTCGTGCTCAGCGATTCGGAAATGTGGACCTCGAAGTCGCGCTCGGCGATCCGCAGCGGCAGCCCCGGCCCCACGCGCGTCAACGCGTTCCGCAGCGTCGCCCCCGTATCCAGTTCGCTCGTCGGGTCGCCGAACCCGTATGGCCGGGTCCCCGTCGTTCGCTCCCCGCTCCGCCCCGGCGCCGTCGTTTCATGCCCCTCGCTTGTCCCGCCGCGCAGGTTGCGGAAGATCTCCATCAGCGCCCGCCGCTGCATCCGGCTGATCGCCCGCGGCGTCAGCCGCCACCGCGCCCCCATTTTCTCCAGCAGCCCGTCCGCAATCAGCTTGTCCAGCAGCTCCTGCTGCTCCGGGTCGAGCCGCGCGTGCTTGAGGGCCTCCAGTCCCTCTTCGCCGTACGCAAGGATGAAGTCGAAGAACCCCTCCATCCCCTGCGCTGCGCGCGGCGACGGAAACTCGCTGCCGTCCCATTCACTGTAAATGTGTCGCATGTCGTCCCCGCGACCTCCCCACCTCCCGCATCGCGCTTGCAGGATCGTAGATTGCGCTCGCCGCCCCGGCCCGTCGCAAGCCGCCCAGCCACTCTGCTCGAGGACTGCTATCGCCGCAGGGCGGCCGTCTGCGTGCGGAACTCCGCGGCGTCGGCATCATGCCCGTTTCCAGGCTCCGCGGCATTCCACGACTCATGCAGCCTCACCAGCGCGTCCGTGCAGTCCTGCTTGAGCCTGATGGGAACATCCGACCGGTCCGCGACATCCGCCCACGCCGCCAGCAGCACTTCCTCTGCCTCCTCGAACCGCTTCATATCGCTGAGAATGCTCCCACGGCGTACCTCCGCCCCGCGCAAATCCACGTGCCCCGGCGGATGAACTCGCCGCATCATTGCCAGGGCCTCCTCGCACCGCATCAATGCGTCATCCAATCGCCCGGCCGCCTGCAATCCGTCGGCCGCGTTGTTCAGCGCCAGCGCCACGTTCGCGTGGTCGTTCGGATAAAGCCGCTGATACATCGCCAGCGCCTCCTCATACGCCGCCAGCGCTTCCGCATCGCGGTCCAGCGCCTGCAGACAACGCGCCTGCTGCGTCAGTCCAACGGCCGTGCGCGGACTATCGCCGCCGTCGATCGACCGTGCCATGTCCAGCGCTTCGTCGACCATCGGCAGCGCCTCCGCCGCGCGATCCAGCTCATTCAGCGTCCCGGCAATGTTCAGCATGCAGCTCGACAGCTCCGGATGCCCGCCCGGATACAGCCGCCGCATCATCGCCAGCGTCTCTTCGTACAGCGTCAGCGCCTCCTCCTTTCGTTCCACCGCGCTCAGACACTGGGCCGACTTGCTCATCGCCCACGCCACCTGCGGATGGTCCCCGGGAAAGAGCCGCCGGAACATCGACAGCGCCTCCTCGAATCCCGGCGCCGCCTCCACCGCGCGATTCAGTGCCACAAGGCACACCGCACGCTGCACGATGCTCGTCGCCAGATCCTGATGATCGCCCGTGTACTGGCCCCGGCTCATCACCAGCGCTTCCTCGAATAGCGGCAGCGCCTCGGCCGCGCGACCCACCGCGACAAGGCAATTCGCCAGATGACGCAATGATTCGACCACCCGCGGATGGTTGCCCGGAAACAGCCGCCGTCGAATGGCGAGCGCTTCCTCGAACTTCGGCAGCGCCTCGCCCGGGCGCCCGAGAAACGACAGGTCCAGCGCCACCCGGTTCAGCCCGATCGTGACATCCGGGTTGTCGCCGTCCTGCAGTCGCTGGAACATCGCCAGCGCCTCCTCATGCCGCGGCAGCGCGTCCGCGAATCGACCCTGGTGCTGCATGCTGTCGCCGAGCTTGCTCAGGCTGATGGCCACGTTGTAGTGATCGCCGAGGAACAGTCGCCGGCTCATCTCCAGCGCTTCCCCGTGCCGTACCGCGGCGTCTGCCGGTCGCCCTTTCGAAATTAGAAAACTGCCGATGCGATTCAGACATGCGACCGTCAGTTCATGGTCGCTCGGATAGAGGCGCCGATAGACTGTCAGCGCCAGTTCCGCTTCCACAATGCCTTCGTCAAACCGCCCCATCGCATGCAGCCACGCCGCGTGGCTGTCCAGCGCCATCGCATATTCGACGCTCACGTCGCCGAACGCGCGCTTGGCCAGTTCGACCATCGGCGTCGTCACGCGCTCAGCCGCATCATGCTCGCCAATCTCCATGTACACTTCGCCGATTGCGTCGCGCAGGCGAAACTCCGCCGCCGGAACGTCTTTGATTTCGCCGTCGTCAATCCGTCTTGCCGCGGCGTCCATCATCTCCTTCAGGATCGACGTGTCGCGCCCCTGCGCCACTGCTGGCCCCGCGCCGCCGAGAATCTCCTCCATGAAGCCCGCGAACTTCTCCGTCTTGTTTCGCTCCTCAACCGCTTTTGCCGTTTCTTCGTTGGCGCGCCTGGCCTCTGCTTCGGCACGCCGCTCCCCCTCTTCCGCCCGCAGCCGCTCCCGATGCTGCTGCCTATACAGCACCGCCATCCAGATGCCCGCGCCCAGGACGACGGCCACCAGCGTCGCTGTGAAGGCAAAAACAACTCGGTGCCGCGCGATCAACTTGCGCATTTGATAGGCTGCGCTCGCCGGCCGCGCCAGAATCGGCTGATTCGTCTCGAAACGCTGGAGGTCCTCGGCCAGCGCCGCGGCACTTGCGTAGCGCCGCGCCGGCTCCTTCTCCAGCGCTTTGAGGATGATCGTCTCCAACTCACCCCTGATAACCCACGGCATCCCCGCCTCTGCGGCCGCCGCACTCGGATGCCGTGGCGCCTTGGTGCAGACGATTGCCACTGCCTCCGGCAGCGGCACTCGCCCCAGCGCATACGGCAGACCGTCGGTCAGCAGTTCGTACAGGATCACTCCCAGCGAATACACGTCGCTGCGGATGTCGATCGCGTCGCGGTCGCCGCGCGCCTGCTCCGGACTCATGTACGAAATCGTCCCCTGGATCCGACCCGTGGCGGTCGCCGGCGACCCGGCGTCGAATTCCATATCTGTAATCCGCGCCAGCCCGAAATCGAGGATTTTCGGCAGACCGTCGCTGTCGATCAGGATGTTCGACGGCTTCAGGTCGCGGTGCATCACGCCCCGCTGGTGCGCGTACTGAATGGCGTCGCAGATTCTGCGAAAGAGGTCCAGCCGTTCGCGCAGACCTGTGCGCGCTTCCCGCACGTGCTCGATCAGCCCGCGGCCTTCGACCATCTCCATCGCAAAAAAGTGCTGACCGTCTTCGGTGCGCCCCGCCTCGAGGATCGCTCCGATATTCGGGTGACGCAGCCGCGCCAGCGCATGCGTTTCGCGTTGGAACAAGCGCACGGTGTATTCGTCGATGTACCGTCCCCCACGGATCACTTTCACTGCCACGTGGCGCCTCGGATTGTCCTGCTCGGCCCGATAGACGATCCCCATGCCCCCTTCGCCGAGTACGTCAATCAGTCGGTACGGGCCGATCCGCATTGGCATCTGCGCTCGGGTTGCATCGATGACAGGGTGACAGAGAAAACTGTCGTCGACGGCCTCATAATGTTCGAGCAGCGTCAGCACCTCCCGCCGCAGCCCGTCATCATCCGCGCATTCCCCAGCAAGGAAATCGAGCCGCCGCCCCTGCGGCAGGTCCAGCGCCCGCTGGTACAGTGATTCCACCAGTCGGTAGCGATTGCTCGAATCACCCCGGTTCATTGGGTCGCTCCCCTTCGGCCAGGTCCTTGTGCAGGCGCGCAACCACGTAGCGCCACTCGCGATCCACCGTCGCCAGCGAAACACCCAGCGCTGCGGCCGTCTCCTCCCGGCTCAGACCGGCGAAGTAGCGCAGCGAAACGATCTCCGCCTTGCGCGGATCGTCCGCGCGGAGCCGCTCCAGTGCCTCGTCCAGCGCCAGCACGTCGAGATCGGGCTCGGACAGCGGCACATCGAAGTCCTCCACGTCCATTCGCTTTTTGTCGCCCCCGCGCTTCAGCCTTTTTTTCCGCCGCACCTGATCGACCAGCACCTGACGCATCGCCTCTGCCGCCGCCGCAAAGAAATGTCCGCGCCCGTCCCACCCCGGGTCCTGATTGCCGACCAGCCGCATGTACGCCTCGTGCACCAGCGCCGTCGGCTGCAGGGTGTTTCCCGGCGGCACGCCGGCCATCCGCGCCCGCGCCAGGTGTTTAAGCTCGTCGTAAACCAGCGGCAGCAATTCGGCCGCCGCCTGCCGATCGCCCGCGCATGCCCGCGTCAGGGTGGTATTCAGCGCATTGGCCGCAGCGTCCATGGACTTCTCTCCAAAAAAATCTGTGACAGCCGCCTCCTCCGGAAAACGAATGGCTCGACGTGACGGGAACGGGAGCGGCCCGGGAGGCGGCTCGGCTCATTATACCTGCGCCGCGTCTCCATCCAGCGCCTCTTCCGATTGCGACAACCGGACCTCCTTAGCCTGGAGATGGACCAATGCTTCGCCATGTCATCACTCTGCTGGCGGCCTTTGCCTCGGCTCAAGCGGCCCTGCTGGCCGAACCTCTGCCGACAGTCTTTACCTATCAGGGCCAATTGAAGTCCGACGGAATGGCGCAGAACTCGACGGCCGACCTCGAGTTCAGTCTCTGGGACAGCGCGGATACGGACTGCAGCACCCCGGACGGTTCACAAATCGGGGCCACGCAGACCATCGCCAACGTCACACTCACCGACGGGCTGTTCACGGTCGAATTGAATTCCGGCGGAGAGTTCGGTGCCGATCCCTTCGACGGGAGTGCGCGCTGGCTGCAGATCGCCGTTCGTTCGCCTGCCGGAAGCGGTGCCTTTACCACACTTTGCCCGCGGCAGCCCCTCGCCGCAGCGCCCTACGCTCTGTTCTCGACGAAGCCGTGGCAGACCGACGGCACCGACATCTCGTACGCCGCCGGTAACGTCGGCATCGGCACCGCCTCGCCCGCAGCCATGCTCGACGTCACTGGCGACATCCAGGGCGGCGGTAGAGTGGCCCTCGGCAACGACGCCATCCTCGGACAGGACGGCCCCTATGCCCACATCTTCGACATCTCGCACTCCATCACGGATTTCTCCGCCGACGCGGATTGGGAGGCACTCGACTCCACCATTACCTTCGACCCGACAGTCGATCTCACCGGCGCCAATTCCCGCTACCTCTACTCGCACGATTTCCAGTCACGCATTCCCGGCGGCAATGCCCGAAACTTCGAATTCCTCGCCGGCCCGTTCCACGGTGCATCCCACGAAGGAAGCGGCACCGTCAATCTCCTCGGCGGCTCTCTTCTCGGCGCTCAGACGCACAGCGGAACGACGCTCTGGCAGATCGGCGCCAAGGCCGTATCGCTCGGCGGCTTCGGCCCCGCCGTGATCAACAAGAATGTCGCCCTCGAAGTGACCGCAGGACATTGGGGCGTCGGCGGCTCCATCACCGACAATTTCGGCATCTACATTGACGCTCCCTACGCCGACAGCCCGCTCTCCAATCACTACGGCCTCTACCTCGAAGATCAGGACTTCGGCTCGCTCGACAGCTACGCCATCTATTCCGCCGGCGGCACCTGCTACTTCGCCGGCGACGTCGGCATCGGCACGGCCAACCCGGCTGCCAAGCTCGACGTAAACGGGACCAGCCGCATGACCGGATTCGAGATGCCGACCGGCGCAGCAGCAGGCAAGGTTCTGCAAAGCGACTCCAACGGCGTCGGAACCTGGCAGAACGACCGTTTGACTCTGCCCTTTGCCGGTAGCGCCAGTTCCACGGCTGCCGTGCTCGACATCACCAACACCAATGCATCCGGCACCAGCTACGCAATCCGCGCGCTATCCAATGGCTACGGAATCTATGGCGAGACAACCGGCAGCGCCGCCGGCGTCCGGGGCCTCGCCGCCGACACCGGTGGGACCAACTATGGCGTATTGGGTACCAGCGCCAGTGACACCGGACGCGGCGTATTCGGCCACGCCAGCTCCACCACCGGCAATAACTACGGCGTCCGCGGCGAAAGCGACAGCACCGACGGCGTCGGCGTGTACGGCTTCGCCGATGCGTCAAGCGGAGATACCTACGGCGTATTCGGCGAGGCCGACAGCACTGGCGGCATCGGTGTCTACGGTATTGCCGATGCGTCGAGCGGCGGAACGTCCGGCGTCTTCGGCCGAAGCAATAGTGCGACCGGCGTCGGCGTTTACGGCGAAAACCCGGACAACGTCGGTGTTTGGGGTCGAGCTACGGCAACGTCCGGCGTCAATTACGGCGTCTACGGCCAGACCAGCAGCCCCGACGGATTCGGCGTCTACTGCATCGGCCGCATGCACGTCAACGGCACACTCTCCAAGAACGCGGGCTCCTTCAAGATCGACCATCCCCTCGATCCGGCGAACAAATACCTCTCCCACTCTTTCGTCGAATCGCCGGACATGATGAACATCTACAACGGCAACGCCATCACCGATGATACGGGCTACGCGACGATTGAACTGCCGGAGTGGTTCGACGCACTCAACCGCGACTTCCGCTACCAACTGACCGTCATCGGCCAATTCGCCGAGGCGATTGTGGCTGAGGAGATCGTCAACAGCAGCTTTGTCATCCGCACCGATCTGCCGCGCGTGAAGGTCTCTTGGCAGGTGACCGGCGTCCGCCACGATGCCTACGCCCAGGCGTATCGCATTCCGGTAGAGGAGGACAAGCCGGCCGAAGAACGCGGCCGGTTCCAGCATCCCGAACTCTACGACCTGCCGCCGGAGTTGGGAATCGATTTCGCTCCGCCGAGGGACGCGCCATCGACACGTGATCCGGAATCGCTCGATCTGTCAGTTCACTCGCCAGAGATTTGATCAACCGCCATCTTGAAAGGAGGCATACCGTGTTTACCAGACGCACGTTTATCGTCCTGCTCGGAACGCTCTCGTTCGCTCTTCACCGGGCGCACGACGCAACCGCGGCCCCGCTCGGAACTGCATTCACCTATCAGGGACAGCTCAAGAGCAGCGGCCAGCCCATGACCGGTTCACTCAACATGACCTTCACCCTCTGGGATGCCGTCGGCGCCGGCAACCAGATCGGCGCACCCGACAGCGAGCCGGGTGTGCAAGTTGCCGATGGCCTGTTCACCGTTGTTTTGAACGACGCCAATCAGTTTGGCGCCGATGCGTTCGATGGTGACGCTCGCTGGCTGCAAGTTGTCGTGGACGGCACGCCGCTTTCGCCGCGCCAGCCTGTTACCGCCACACCCTACGCTCAGGGCCTGCTGCTGCCCTTCGTTGCCACCGCCGAGCTTGCCAGCCCTCCCCTCTCGATCACGCACACCGGCCTCGCCAGCGCCGCCCGCTTCGAGCTGGCCGCTTCGCCGACGCTCCCCTTGCCGTCCCCCGATGTCGCAGCGCTCGATATCTCCAACCGCACCGGCGGAATGGTCGCAAGCATGACCCTCGAGCCGCCGCCCGACCCCTGGACGCTCAACCCGTTCGTGCCCGCTCTCACCGTCGGCAATCTCGCTGGCGGACTCGCCGGCTCGTTCTACATCCCCAATCCCGACGACCCCGACGGCTGCGTCGGACCCTGCCCGCCGTGGCCCTGGCCGTTCCTCGACGCCCCGGTCCTCGATGTCAGCAACCTCGCCGACGGACCGGCTGCCCGCTTCGCCACCGACGCCGCTCAGCTTCTCCCCGCCGTCCACGTCGCCAACTCCGGGCTCGGTCAAGCCGTCCAGGCCCGCAGCGTGGGTGCGCTCGGCACGATCGACGCGGCCAACTGCGGCGGCGGCTCGGCCGCGACGTTGTTCATTCCCGGCCCGGCTGCGCGAATCGACGACTGCGGCAGCGAACTGCCCGCATGGCCCTGGCCAGGCCCGTGGCCGTGGGAATCCCCCGTCCTGGATGTGATCAATGACGCCACCGGCGCCGCTGCACGCTTTGCCACGAGCGCCAGCGCACTCTTGCCCGCCGTTCACGTCGCCAACGCCGGCGACGGCATGGCCATCCAGGCCATCAGCCGCTCACCCGACCTGTCCGTTCCCACGCTCGATGTCCGAAACGTGGCCGGCGGACTCGCTGCCTCGATGTTCATTCCCAATCCGGACGATCCCGACGGTTGTGTGGGTCCGTGCCCGCCGTGGCCCTGGCCGTTCCTCGACGCGCCGGTCCTCGATGTCAGCAACCTCGCCAACGGGCCGGCCGCCCGCTTCGCCACCGACGCCGCCCAGCTTCTCCCCGCCGTACACGTCGCCAACGATGGACTTGGTACGGCCCTCCAGGCCGTCAGCGTAGCGGCTGCGCCGACGATCGATGCGACCAATACCGGGCCCGGCCCGGCCATCATGGCCCTGGGTACGAATGGACCGTGCTTTGAGGGCCACGGCGACTTCGATCTTGACGGCGATGTACATGTGACCGGCGAATTGATGAAGGAATACAACGGCGGCGGCTCGCCCAACCGCGCTGCGCCCATCGCCTATGCCTCCATCCGCGCCGACGGCACCCTGGCCTCTGGCACGCCTAATGTCTCATCGGTCTTCGTCCCCGGCCCCACGCCGCACTATCAGATCACGCTTGCCGGCGAGTCCTACACCTTTAGTGACTACGTGACGGTCGTCACTGTCGAGGCAGGAACGTCGGTCATCGCTACCACGGCCGGCGACGGCAACGGCGACATGGTCGTCACCATCCAGACGCTCGGCGGTGCCGGTACATCGCGGGCGTTCAACTTTGTCACGTTTAAGCCGTGACTTTTCTTGCGGCCCCAGGGCGCAGAATGCGCCTATGAGTGGGGAGGTCTTGAAGCGGTTCGCCGGACTGAGCCTGCCCCAAAAGGACGGCCTGTCAGGCCCCCGACAAACTCGAACTGAGGTGGATCAT
>CAZNDQ010000100.1:0-10702 GCA_964571825.1 uncultured Planctomycetales bacterium
CCGGGCAGACCGGGTATTTCCGCTTTTTTGCACAGTTCGCGCGGCCGCGCGCCGATGCATGCGGACGCTACACGACGCAAACAACGGGGGATACACCATGACCACAACCCACTCACACCGCGGCCATCGAGGAACGGCACTGCTGTTGCTCCTCTGCGGCGGGGCGATCGGCTGGCTGCTCGGGCAGATGGACAACCCGCGCGAAGCCCTGGCCGGCCTGCCCAATCCTGTCGAACAGCGCATGGACCAGATCCAGGAGCTGCGCAAAGTCTGCGCGAAGCTGGACGAGATCAAGACGACGCTCAAGTCCGGCGAGGTCGTGGTGCGCATTCTGGATGCACCGCCGATGCCGTCCGCGCCGCAGAATCGGTAGGCGCTGCTTATCGGACAGTCGCCGCCGCGGCTCAGACAGTCCTGCGTGGAAGTTTGGTAGATCGCCGCGCGCCGCGGGCCGAGACGACGGCAACGCCCGGAAAAAGGCCCGCTCACCACTAACCCCGCCCCGATAATCATCCGAATACTTATGGGTCTCATCGCGCGCTGCGTCCGAGTAGCTGCACAGCGCGAAACGTGAATGGACCAGAGCCGTCATGCTTACGCATCGCCGTCCTATCCCGCCCGTCCGTCGCGCGGTCCGTCGACGACCGATCCGCCGCGCGACGTTGCCGATTGCCGCACTGGGCTGCGCGCTGCTCCTGACCGCGGTCGCGGCCGGTGAGGATCAACCGGCCCCCACACTGGCCGAGCGCGTGCAGGCGGCGCTCAACGGTACGCCGGAAAAGCCCGCCGCGGGGCCGGATCAGTCCGTCGGTCTGACCGAACAGGGCCTGATCCAGCTTCACGTCAGCGGGCTCGACCTCGCCACGGTACTGCGCATGCTCAGCATCCAGAGCCAGCGCAATATCATCAGCAGCCCCGACGTGAGCGGGACCGTCACGGCCAACCTCTACAACGTCACGTTTGAAGAGGCCCTCGCAGCCGTGCTGCGTTCTCTCGGCCTCACCTACGTCGTCGAGAACAACTTTGTCTACGTGATGTCGCAGGAGGAATACGATCGGCGCGCGAGCGCCGACCGCAAGCCGATCGGGCGCGTGTTCGTGCTGCACTACATCACCGCGGGTGACGCGGCCGTGCTCGTCCAGCCACTGCTGAGCACCGAGGGCCTCATTTCTTCGACCGCCGAGGCGGAGAAGGGCGTGGCCAGCAACCCGGAGGCTGCCGGCGGCGATTCGCACGCCAACCACGCGGCCATTCTCGTGCGCGACTACCCCGATCACCTCGAGCGCATCGCGGAGGCACTCCGGGAACTGGATGTGCGCCCCAAGCAGGTGCTCATCGAAGCGACGATCCTCCGCGCCCAGTTGCGCGATTCCAACGAGATGGGCGTCGACTTCAGTCTCGTCGCAGGAGTGGATTTTCAGACTGTCGGCGGCATGAGCAACGGCGGCGTCAATCTGACTCTGGGAGATGTCCCGCCCGCGCAGTTTGATGACGGGCTGATTTCGACCAACACCGAATTCGCCGGCGAGGTGACGCCCGGCGGCTTCACCTTCGGCGTTATCAAGGACCAGGTCGCCGTCTTTCTCCGCGCCCTCGAAGAAGTAACCGACGCCACTGTGCTGGCCAACCCGAAAATCCTTGCGCTGAACAAACAGCGCGGCGAGGTCATCGTCGGACGACGCGACGGCTACCTCACCACCACGGTCACCGAAACGGCCGCCGTGCAGAGCGTGCAGTTCCTCGAGACCGGCACGCAGCTCATCTTCCGCCCTTTCATCGGCGACGACGGTTACGTGCGCATGGAGCTGCATCCCGAGGACAGCGTCGGCGGGCTGACCGCGGCGAACCTTCCGTTCGAGGAAACGACCGAACTGACGACGAACATCATCGTCCGCGACGGTCACACAATCCTGATTGGCGGGCTCTTCCGCGAACGGACGACGGCCGGTCGGTCGCAGGTTCCCCTGCTCGGCAACATTCCGCTCGTCGGACCGCTCTTCCAGCGCAGCCGTGATGAGATCGCACGAGAGGAGATCATCATTCTGCTGACGATCCACATCGTGAAACACTCGCCCGCTGAAGACGCCGCGTTCGACTCCCTGGCCGACGACATCGAGCGCGTGCGGGTCGGGGCCCGGCGGCGGGTGATGGGCTATGGGCGAGAGCGGCTGGCCCAGGCGCATTACCGGTGGGCCGTCGAGCATCTCAACCAGAATGATCTGGCGAAGGCGATGTGGGACCTAAGTTTCGCCCTGCACAACAACCCACGGATGATGAACGCCGTCAAGCTGGAAGAACGCATCCGAAGGCGGCGGATCTGGGACGAAGAAGGCTCACGGATGCGCACGTTTATCAACGGGCTGATCGACGAGACGGGCGCCGAGCCGGACGTGCTCTTCGGGAGACCGGACGTGCTGCACAACCCGAACCTGCCGGACCCCGACGCCCCGCCCGAAGAAACGACTGACGGATCGGAGAACATGAAATGAGCCGAAGATTCGCCTTCCTGCCGCTCCTGCCGTTGCTCGTCGGCTGTGAGGGGATGAAGCCCGGCTGGCTCTCCGCACACCGCGAAGAGGCCGAGCAGCGCTGGCAGAACGCGCGCGCCAACGTACGCCTTGAACTCGCGGAAAAGCAGCTCAACAGCGGCCAGTTCGCCAGCGCTGAGGCCGAACTCGCACGCGTCGCCACCGACGACCCGCAGCACCCGGGCCTGCGGCTGACGCAGGCGCGCCTCGCCGTCGCTCGCGGCCAGTTTTCGCAGGCCGAACCGATGCTGCGCGAACTCACCGCGCAGACGCCCGCCAACCCCGAAGCGTTCTACCTGCTCGGCGCGACGCTGCAACAGGCCAATCAACTGGACGAGGCGATCGACGCCTACATCAACGCCGCGACGCTCGAACCGGCCAACCATGAGTATCAACTCGCAGTTGCGGAATGCCAGCTCTCGGCCGCCCGCGCAGGCGAGGCCCTCGAATGGCTGGAGCAGGCGCGACGCTCCGCCGGACTACTCGAGAACCCCGACTATCACCGGCTGCTCGGGCAGTGCTACCGGCTGGCCGGCGACGACGCGCAGGCCGTGCAGGCCTATGAAATGGCCGTCATGCTCGGCGCCGATGACCCGCTGACACAGAAGGAACTGGCCTTCCTCTACGTGGGTCTGGGTGACTACGCCTCGGCGCTGCTCTGGCTCGAGCCACTGCTGCGCAAGGAGGAACCGGAGTCGGATGTGCTGACGATGGCGGCCGCGCGGTGTTACCTTGAAACTGGCCAGCCGCAGAAAGCCCGCACCAAACTCGCGCTCTACGTCCGCTCGACCGGCGACCCGCTCGGCTGGATGCTGCTCGCCGAAGCCACGGCACGTTGCGGCGACGCCACGGCCGCCGTGGCCAACGCACAACGCGCGGTCGCCGCCGATCCCAACAGCACGGCCGCGCTTCAACTCCTCGCGGGACTGGCCGTACAGATCGACGATCTGCGCATGGCTCGGCAGGCGGCGCAAAACGCCCTGCGCCTCGGACCCGACGACCCCCTCAACTACTGCCTGCTCGCTGACGTCACCCGGCGTCAGGGTCACTTCGTCGAGGCGGCGCGGCTCTTCAGCGAAGCGCTCGAACTGGACCCCGATTGCGCACCGGCACAGCGCGCGCTGGAGCGCCTGCGCAACCGCTCCTGAGGTGCCCGACTCCGACCGCGCGCTTCGGGCAGACAGAGACCGCAAGATCTGCCGGAATGACTTCTCTGCGCTCGTACAGTAGCATCCGCTCGCTCCAGCGGGGAGCAAAGTTCGCATGAGCGTAGACACCATCTTCCTGTTCATCGCCGGGCTTGTGCTGCTGGTTGGCGGCGCCGAGCTGCTCGTCCGCGGCGCGGCGCGCCTGGCCACGGCCGTCGGCGTCTCGCCGCTCGTCACCGGCCTCACCGTTGTCGCGTTCGGTACGAGTTCGCCGGAACTCGCCGTCAGCCTCCGCGCCGCGCTTGCCGGCCAGGCTGACATCGCACTCGGAAACGTTGTCGGCAGCAACATCTGCAACGTGCTGCTGATCCTCGGCGTCTCGGCCGCCATCACGCCGCTGGCGGTTGCCGGGCAACTGCTTCGCTTCGACGTCTGGGTGATGATCGGCGTGACGCTTGTTGCCCTGCTGCTCGGGCTTGACGGCCGCATCGGGCGGCTTGACGGCGCAGCCCTCATCCTCGGCGCCCTGCTCTACACGGTCTGGCTCATCCGCCAGAGCCGACGCGAACGCAGCGAGGCCGTCGCCGAGTTCGCCCGCGAGTACGGTCCCGACGGCGCGCCGGCGCGCCCCAATGTGCTCATCAACCTAGCGCTGGTGATTGTCGGCCTGGCCCTGCTCGTGCTCGGCGCGCGCTGGCTCGTCGACGCCGCCGTCAACGCGGCCCGGTTGCTGGGCGTGAGCGAGCTGATCATCGGCCTCACCGTCGTCGCGGTCGGCACCTCGATGCCTGAGATTGCCACGTCCGTCATTGCCGCGGTGCGCGGTGAGCGGGACATCGCCGTCGGCAACGTGGTCGGCAGCAACATCTTCAATCTGCTCAGCGTCCTCGGTCTCGCCGCGGCGGTCAGTCCCGCGGGGGTCGCCGTCCCGCGCTCTGCCATGCTGTTCGACATGCCGGTGATGCTGGGCGTAGCCGTTGCCTGCCTGCCGGTCTTTTTCACCGGCCGCCGCATCGACCGCTGGGAGGGCATGCTCTTTCTCGGCTATTACGTCGCCTACACGGTCTTCCTCATTCTCGACGCCACGCGCAGCCACCTGCTTCCCTGGTACCGCGCCGCGATGCTGGGCTTCGTCATCCCGCTCACGGTCGTCACGCTGCTTGTCCTCACGCTGCGCCACAGACGGTCGGCGGCGCCTGCCTGACTGCCCCGCTTTCACCGCCGTCTTGGTGGCCGGCTACCGCACGACATCCGCTCATGCTTCGCTACAATGCCCAAGTCATCGGTCCGTGTGCGGCCGAGATGGGATAAGACGATGCTTGATTCGCCGCGCAACAGACCGGTGCTCGTCTTCTCGCTGCTGCTGCTTCTCGGTGCGCTGCTCTTCAAACAGACGACCGTTATTGTGTTTGTCGCCGCTGCCGCTGCACTGCTCACGGCACTCATCTTCCGTGCCAACCGCCGGGTCTACTTCCGGCTGCTGATGTGCGCCCTGGCCTGGCTGCTGTTCGAAATCGCCGGCCGGCAGGTGTTCGCTGCACGCATCGGACGCGAATACAACCTCGACGTCGATCACCGCCTCCGCCCGGACCCCGGTCGCGGCATCAATTCCGACGGCATCCGCTGCGACTTCGAGGCCGATGACTTCCACGAGGACACCTGCAACATCATCTTCCTCGGCGACTCCTTCACTTTCGGCATGCACCTGCCCAGCGTACGCGACGCCTTCCCCGCGCAGGTCGAGGAAATCCTCAACGCCGACGGGCGCGTGCCGCGCGTCCGATCCGTCAACTTCGGGTGGATCTCGTCCAGCCCGCTGCTCTCCGGTAGACTTCTGTGCGACATCGGGGCGAAGTACAAGCCGGATATCGTGATCCTCAACCTCGACCTGACGGACTTTCACGACGACCTGCGCTACCGCCGGTTCCGCCGCCCCCCCGGCATCTCCCCCACGGCGTTCTTCTTGCGCCGCGCTGGAATCGATCGCGAATTTGACTTCCTTCGCGACAGTTTCCGATTTCACACCCGTCTTTGGCCCGAAGATATTCCCCTCAAACGCTTCTTCGTGGTCTTCCAGCCCCTCCCCGCCAGCTTGCCCTATATGCGCGACACGGAAAACAACATCCGCGACATCGCTGAGTTCACGCGGCGGACGCTTGGTGCCGAGTTCATGCTGGTCATGCTTCCCCGCAGCTTCCAGTACAGCCGCTACGAATCGGAGAACTGGGAATCGGAGACGTACCCGATGAGTGCCCGCTACATTGAGGAACCCTTCCGCTGGCTTGAAAGATTCGCCGCCGGCGCCGATTTTCCCGTGCACTCGCTCCTCGACAAATTCAAGAACACAGACGTCTTTCCCACCTGCCTGCCCGGGGACCCGCACTGGAACCGCGAAGGCAGTCGCGTCGCCGCCGAAGGCATCGTCGAATTCCTCCGCGACGACGGGCTGCTCGACCGTTGCCGCCGGGAATCGTTATCCCCCTGAGCCGGAGGCGCGGTTGTATTCTCCCGCTTCCATCGCCCGGCCGATCGTGTACCCTATGCACCTCGTTGACTTGCCGGGCCCGTTCGAAACCGAGGAACCGCCATGCTTCGCTCAACCCACCGCGCCGCGGCACTCGTTCTCCTTTGCACCTTGTCCGCCGGCGCCGACACTCCGACGATCACCTTCCGGCCCGAGGCGGACCGCGCCGTGACGGCGTGGCTGGGGCAGCACCTCGCCGATCTCGTGACGATCTACAAGGACATCCACACCCACCCCGAACTCTCGCTCGAGGAGGCGCGCACCGCCCGCCTTGTCGCCGCCGCACTCCGCGATGCCGGCTACGAAGTCACAGAAAAAATCGGCGGCCACGGCGTCGTCGGCCTCCTCCGCAACGGCCCGGGCCCCACCGTCCTCATCCGAGGCGATATGGACGCCCTCCCCATCATCGAAGAAACCGGACTCCCCTGGGCCAGCCAGATCCGTGTCGAACGCGACGACGGCGCCCACGTCGGCGTTATGCACGCCTGCGGCCACGACATCCACACCACGACGCTCATCGGCACTGCACGAATCCTCGCCGCCCACAAGAACCTCTGGTCCGGCACGGCCTTCCTCATCGCCCAACCTGCCGAGGAGATCGGCAAGGGCGCCGAAATGATGATCGCCGACGGCCTCTTCGAACGCTTCCCGCGCCCGGACTGTTGCATCTCCCTTCACGTCCTCGCCGCATTGCCCGCGACCCACGTCAGCTACGCCGCCGGCTGGGCCATGGCCAACGTCGATTCCGTCGACGTCACCTTTTTCGGCCCCGGTGGCCACGGCGCCCGCCCCCACGAAGCACCCGACCCCGTCGTCGCTGCCGCGCACTTCATCACCGCGGTGCAGACGCTCGTCAGCCGCCGCGTCGATCCCACCGAACCCGCCGTCATCACCGTCGGCTCCGTCCACGGCGGCTCCAAGCACAACATCATCCCCACCGAGGTGAAGCTCCAGCTCACCGTCCGCTCCTACACCGACGACGTCCGCCAACTCCTCCTCGCCGGCATCCGCCAGCTCGCGGCTGACACCGGCCGCCTGTTCCTCCTGCCGCAACCGCCGGAGGTAACGCTGCTGGACGAGCACACGCCGGCCGGCTTCAACGACCCCGCGCTGACGGCAGCGGCCGCCGACCTCTTCCGCCAGGTCTTCGGCCACGACCGCGTCGTCGAGGGCCGCCCCGAAATGGGCGGCGAGGACTTCGGCCGCTACTCCAAACACCTCGGCGTCCCCGGCTTCATGTTCCGCGTCGGCAGCGTAACGCAGCAGGCATACGACGCGAGCCTCCGGCCGGACGGGCCGACGCTGCCCTCCGTCCATTCCAGCCGCTACACTCCCGTGCCGGAGGTGACGCTCGAGACAAGTCTCCGCGCGATGGGCAACCTCGCCCTGGCCCTGCTGGCCAAGCCATGATCGCCTCGCGCGTCACGGCGCGGCCGCGCCCCTCGCTCCACCTACCGGAGCTGTTCCCGGTTCTTCTGGCCTGCTTGCTAGGAAAGGCACTGATGATGCACGCGACCTCGATTTCCCGCGGATTTGTTCACTCACTCCTGCTGCTCGTTGCCATTGCAACGGCCGCCCCCGCCCGCGCCGCCGACCGCCGCCAGTTCGGCGGGCCCCGCCGCGACGTCAAAAGCGACGCCACGGGCCGCGCCACCCCCTGGCCCGAGTCCGGCCCCAAACAGCTCTGGAGCCGTGACCTCGGCGACGGCTATTCCACCATCCTCGTCGAGGGTGACACCCTCTACACCATGTATCGCAAGGACAACGATGAGTTCGCCGTCGCCCTCAGCGCCGCCGACGGCAAGACGATCTGGGAACACAAACACGAAGCGCCCTTCACCGAGGAGCAGGCCCAGTTCGGCCCCGGCCCCCACGCCACCCCCCTCATCGTCGGCGACCGCATCTACACCGTCGGCACCCGCGCCGTGCTCCATTGCCTCGACAAAAAAACCGGCCAGCCTCTCTGGTCGCACGACCTCGTCAAGGAGTTCAGCGGCAACGACATGGGCCGCGGCTACTCCTCCAGCCCCATGGCGTACAAGAACACGCTCATCGTGCAGGTCGGCGGCGCCGGCAACAGTGTCATGGCCTTCGACCTCGAATCCGGCAGCGTCGTCTGGAAGCGCAACGACTGGGAAAACTCCCACGCCTCGCCGCTGCTCATCAACGTCGACGGCCAGGACCAGCTCGTCGTCTTCTCCGTCGAGCAGATCGTCGGCATGAACCCCGACAATGGCGAGGTGCTCTGGACCCACGAGCACAAAACGCAGTGGGGCGCCAACATCTCCACGCCCGTCTGCGGCCCCGACAACGTCATCTTCTTCTCGGCCGCCTACGGCATGGGCAGCCGCGCCATCAAACTCGCACAGAAGGACGGCAAGACGACCGTCGAAGAGTTGTGGTATCGCCGCCGCCTCAAGGTGCACCACGGTAACGTCGTGCGCGTCGGCGACTTCGTCTACCTCTCCAGCGGCGACTTCGGCCCTGCCTTTCTCATGGCCGTCGACATCAAGGACGGTGTACCGGCCTGGCAGGAACGCCAGTTCTCCAAGGCCACGCTCGTCTACGCCGACGGCAAGCTCGTCGTCCTCGACGAAGACGGCAATCTCGCGCTCGTCGAGGCCAGCCCCAAAGGGTTCAAGCTGCACGGCAAGGTCCAGCTCCTCGAAAAAACCGCCTGGACCACGCCCACTCTCGCCGGCAAGACCCTCTACATCCGCGACCGCAAGAAGATCATGGCCCTTGACCTGGGATAGCAAGGGGTACTGAGAAGTTCGCTCGTCATTCCTCGTCTCCGAACTCAAACGGCTTGCGCCCAATGATGATCGGCCGCCGCTGGTTGACGTTGATCAGAATCCCCACGGCGAGAAAGCACGTCAGCAGGCTGCTCCCCCCGGCCGAGACGAACGGCAGCGTCAGCCCCGTAATCGGCATCAGCCCCATCGTCATCGCCACGTTGATCAGCGCCTGCGTCGCCAGCATAGTCGACAGCCCCACCGCGATCAACCGCCCAAACGGATCGCTCGTGCGCGAGGCGATCTCCAGCCCCACGAGCAGGATCCAGACGAAGCACCCTACGACCACCGCGCAGCCGACAAACCCGTACTGGTGCCCGACAATGGCGAAGATGAAGTCGTTGTGCCGGTCCGGCAGAAAGCGGTGACTGACGTACGGCCCGCCCGTCAGCCCCTCGCGCAGGACCGTCCCGAACATCCCGCCGCTGCCGAGCGCAATCTTCGAATGCGCGAGCTGATACCCCTCGTTCATCCGCCAGCGCGGGTCTTCGTCGCCCTGCCGCAGCAGCACCTCGATCCGCTGTTTCTGGTAGTCCTTCATCACCGTGAAATAGAACAGCGGCAGCGCCGCCAGACCCATGAGCACGATCAGCAGCAGGTGCCGGATCTTCGCCCCGGCCGCAAACAGCATCGTGAACAGCACCGGCATGAACAGCATCACCGTGCCCAGGTCCGGCTCCAGCAGGATGAGCAGCATCGGCACCAGCGTCAGCACGAACGGCTCGACCAGACCGCGCAACGTACGGAAGTTCTTGCGGAACCGCAGGTACCGTGCAAGCGCCAGCACATACACCACCTTCATGAACTCACTCGGCTGGAGCGACACCCCCGGCCCGAGCACAATCCAGCGGCACGCCCCGCGAATCCGCGGCATGATCAGGCCGAGCGGCAGGAAATGCGCCAGCACCAGCAGCGCCAGCAGCACCAGCATGATGCCGAAGTACGTGTACGCCAGCCGACCGTAGTGCAGGTAGTTGAGCGTGCACATCAGCCACATCAGACCCAGGCCGATGAGCAAATACGCGACCTGCTTGATCGTCGTCGTATACGGCCCGTTCTGCCCGCGCTCGACCGCAAAGATGCACGACAGGCCAATCGCGCAGAGCAGCAACACCGGCGCCAGGATGTTCCACCCGTATGCCGTCAGCGGCCTCGGCCGTGATTCGGAATGGACCGTCGCATCCACTTGTCGGAGTTCCCGCGCGTTGCGGCTTCGCGCGGTCCGCACGCCCGCAGTCCGCGCAACCCTTCGGTCACACCTGAGGAAGAATACCCCCCGCCGCATGAAGGTGCACGCGGCGACCGGCGAATCAGTTGCGCAGGTATTGCGGAAACTCGTCGATGACCAGTTGCAGGATGTTCGCCGCCAGCGGACCCGCCTGCCGACCGCCGCTGCCGCCGTATTCGAGCATCACGGCGAACGCCAGTTGCGCCTGCGGCAGCCGCCGTCCGTCCGAGCGCGGCTCCAGGAAGCCGATGAACCAGGCGTGCGTCGGCATATCCTCCTTATCGCCCGGCGCCCAGGGCCACCACTGCGCCACCTCGAGGTGGACCCCGTCGAGTGACACGCCGCTTGCGCCGAGTTCACCCTCCAGCGCCGCCAGCGCTTCACGCTGGTTGGTGGCGGGGACGATGCGCTGTCGCTCCTGACCCTCGCCGTCGGTCCATCGCGCTGCGTAGGCCACGGCGCGGCACGATGCCTGCGCG
>CAZNDQ010000101.1:0-10576 GCA_964571825.1 uncultured Planctomycetales bacterium
GCGCGGCGAAATCGACCCCGATCATGTCTACGAGGACGTGACGTATTTCGTGCTGGTGATCGCGGCGCGACCCGGCCGATAAGCGATGCTGCCGCAACAGGGAATGCCTGCCCGCGCGCGGCAGCATCCCATCGCCATCTCCGCATCAAGGTCCGCGTGATACGATCTCCCGCGCGGGACACGCCGGCCGCTTGACCCTCTCTGCGCGACCGACCTAACGTTGGCCAGGAGCGGGGCACGGCGCGTCCGGGAGAAGCGGCGCCGAACGAATCCAACCCGCCGCAGGGGGGAGAGAGAATGCGAACGGCGACCTGTCTTCTCGTCTTTGGTCTGCTGGCAGCGCTGAGCGGCCGGGCCGAGGCGACGATCCTTGACATCGGCACCTACCAACTGCACAACCATCCGGACGGCAACGCACGGCCGCCGCTGTACGGGCTGCGCCTCGACGAGCTGTACAACGACAAATCGTGGCTGAACGAGGTGTTCACCTTCGACTTCGACCACCCGGACGCCGCGATGTACCTCAGCTTCGACGGCAGCGACATCGAGATCTGGGGCGTGGCCTACGGCGGCCGCGACACGGGCAGCACCTACGACGGCGTCTACGACGGGCTCTGGGAAATCCACTTCACCTACGAAAACGTCGGCAAGGTCTACAACGACGACGACCTGATCGTCTACGAGCCCGACTTCCGCAACCGCGGGACGATCAAACGCTTGGCCAACGGCGACATGGTGACGCTGTTCGACTACTCCGGCAGCAACAACTTCACCTTCCGCCTCGGCGACGAAAAGGACGACAAGGGCCACCGCGGGTTCGACGGCAAGAGCGGCTGGGGCTGGCTCAAGTACGAGTCGCTCGGCCCGGGCACGCGGATCGGCGGCCACCATCGCCACTACGGCAAGGGCGACTGGCTGTTCACCATCGACTGCGAACCGATTCCCGAGCCGGCGACGGCCGCCCTCTGCCTGATGGGCCTGCCCGCGCTGATCGCGCGGCGCCGCGGCCGGCGGGCGTAGACCGGACCGGAACGAATCAAGTCATCCACGCGCCTCCGGCGGTGTCGCACGACGCCCCCGGAGGCGGTTTTTTGGAGAGACGCGCTGCCGGCCACTCCCGGAAGATGTCGTAACCAGTTATAGAGCCGCGGATTACGCCGCAAGCGTTCCGGTGCGTCCCCCACGCGGGCCCGGTCGGTCGCTCCCTGTCCGTACGACCAGCGGCAGCCGCGTGCGTGCCTCCCTGCCCCCTCGCAGCGGATCACCCAGGCCCAAGCGGCCGCAACCAGCGGATACCAGCATTGAAAAGGGGGGCATCTCGCCCGTTCTCGCCCGACCCTTGCCGTGCCCCGCCTCCCGGTCGCACGTCACTTCCGCTCCCGGACCGATATGCAGCAGGATACGCGGCTATAATCGGGTGAAATCTGAGCGGAAACCCGCACCCGCAGTCGTCGTATAAGAGATCGGACCGTCCGGCGGCCCTCGCCGGCGGCCGGAGGCGCTCACCCGGCCGTGCCGGTCCAGCGAGTCCAACCGATACGCGGTGAGTCGATTCGTCGTGCGAACCAGACCTGCTGCATCGCCTAGCAAAAGGAGCCGTGTCATGTTGCCGCGCCTGTCAGTCGCTGTCCTGGTGTTGTTGCTGGTGTCACCGGTCCGGGGAGAAGCTCCACCGAAAGCGGACGAATCGCTCAATCTGCCAAACATCGCGGCGCTGATGATGGCCGGCGGGCCCATGCCCGGCGCGGAGGAGGTCGAATTCCCCAAGTTCGAGGATGTGACCAAGGACATGGTCTCGCGCGAGGGGCTCTTCACGCTCTGGTCCTACCCGGCCGACGCGAAAAACAAGGACAAGGAAAAGCTGCTGGCACAGATTCCGCGGAGCCTGCTTGGCGAGAAGTTCATGCTCTCGATCAGCTACTCGGGCGGAGGTTTCTTCACGGGGTTCCCGCTGGACCAGCACGTCGTGGCGTGGGAGGAGCTGGACCGCCAACTGCTGCTGGTCGAGCCCGACACCGGCTACGTCGTCGACAAGAGCAATCCGATCAGTGACGTGATCGTGCGGACCCACCCGGACCGCATCCGCAAGGCGATTCCGATCCTGACGAAAACGCCCGGCGGCGACCCGGTGATCGACCTCGGTCCGATGCTCAAGAGCGACTTCGCCGGGATCAGTTGGATGTCGATGGGCCGCGGCGGCATGATCAGCCCGGAACTGAGCAAATGGACGCGCAAAAAGACCTTCGAGCTGAACGTCGAGCTGGGCGTCGAGCTGGCGGTGGCGCGGATGTTCCCGCAGGGCTCCTACGAGAAGCGACTGCTGCACTACAGCTTCTGGAAACTGCCGCAAACGAATTACACGCCGCGCATTGCCGATGACCGCGTCGGTTACTTCCTCACCACCAACCAGGACTGGACCAAGCCGAGCGATTCGCGCGACCTGTTCAACCGCTACATCGACCGCTGGAACCTGGTCAAGCGCGACCCGAGCCTCAAACTCTGCGAGCCGGTCAAGCCCATCGTCTTCTACATCGAAAAGACCGTGCCCGTGAAGTTCCGCCGGGCGGTGCGCGACGGCATCCTCGAGTGGAACAGGGCATTCGAGAAAATCGGCTTCGTCGACGCGATCCAGGTGCGGCAGCAGACCGAGGACAACGAGTGGAAGGACCTCGACCCCGAGGACATGCGCTACAGCTTCTTCCGCTGGATCGTCAGCGGCGCAAGCTTCGCCATGGGTCCGCACCGGGCGAATCCCTTCACCGGTGAAATCTACGACGCGGACATCATCATGGACGACTCGATGGTCCGCAGCATCGAGCTGTCGGCACAGTACAACCTGCCCAGCGCAGTCTCGTCGGCGCGGATGAGCGACCCCGCGCTGCGCGACTTCTTGCGCAGCTTTCCGCAGTTCGCCCGGCCCTGCCGACCGTGGGAGGAGCGGAGCATCGGCGAGGACGATTCGCAGGAGCTGCGCGAGGCGATGCGCGAACGGATGCGCCAGCGCGGACACCACTGCTGCGAGTACGCCGAGGGAATGAAGAGCGAGCTGATGTTCGCCGGCGCGATGCTCGCCGGCCAGCCGCGCGAAGTCATCGACAAGTGCCTGTATGACGTGATCAGGGAGATCGTCATGCACGAGGTCGGCCACACGCTCGGCCTGCGACACAACTTCATCGCCAGCAGCGTCTATTCGCTCGACGAGATCAAGCGCCGCAGCAAGACGGGTGAGGCGACGACCGGCTCGGTGATGGACTACAACCCGACGCTCTTCTTCCGCGAATACGACGGAAACCTCGCCGAGATGTACTTTGTCACGCCGACGCTGGGCCCGTATGACTTCTGGGCCATCGAATACGGCTATCGCCCGGCCGACGGCACCTTCGAATCGGCGAAAAAGGACGACGAAAAGCCGGCCGACGACAAGAAAGCCGAGGACAAGGACGCGGAGGCGGACCAGGAGAAATCCGCGGCCGCGGATGAGGCCGCCGCGGCGATGGCCGCCCTCAGCGCGCAGATCCCCAAGGACAAGCTGGACAAGCTGCCGCCGGAGATCCGCCAGGCGATCGAGTCGGGGGCCGCGGCGAAGATGATCCGCAGCGGACCGGGCGGTCCGGGCCGCCCGGCGCGCGCGGCCGGCGGCGGTTCGTCGGGCCCGATGTTCAAGGCGGCCAACTCCGCCGAGGAGAAGATGCTGCTCGAAATCGCCTCGCGCTCGGCTGAGCCGGAACTGGCCTACGCCACCGACGAGGACACGATGTTCCTCTCGCCCGATCCGCGCTCCAATCGCTTCGACCTCGGCGCCGACCCCGTCGCCTGGGCCGAGGAGCGCCTGGCCCTGATCGACAAGCGCATGGACGGCATCCGCGACTGGGCCGTCAAGGACCAGGAAAGCTGGTACTACCTGCGCAACGCCTTCACCTCGCTGCTGGTGCAGAAAGCGATCGTTTTGGACTACGTCGGGCGCTACATCGGCGGCCTCTACGTCAGCCGTGCGCACCGCGGCGACCCGGACGCCCCGCCGCCGTTCCGCCTGGTCGACGCCGAGACGCAACGCAAGGCGCTGGCCTTCATCGAGAAGAGCCTCTACAGCGACGAGTTCTTCGCCATCCCGCCGGAGACGCTCAACCATCTGGCCGCGGCCCGCTGGTGGCACGACGGCGTCAACATCAGCTTCACCGTCGACTATCCGCTGCTCGATATCATCGGCCTTCTTCAGTGGTGGAACCTCTTCGACCGCCTGTTCCCCAACACGCTACGGCGCATCCACGACGCGGAACTCAAGACGGACACGTCCGACCGGTTCACCGTCGCCGAGTATCTCCAGTCGCTGCAGCGCGGCTGCTGGGCCGGGACGATCGACGTCGACCGCGCCAAGAAGGGCAAATGGACCGACGCAGCGCCCTTTGTCTCCTCGATCCGGCGGTCACTGCAGCGCGAGTATCTGGGGATGATGGAGCCGCTGGTCCGCATCCCGCCGGGGATGCTCTACTCGCCCGATCTGCACGCGATGGTGCAGCATTCGCTGCGCACGCTGGCGGCCGAGATCGAACAGGTGCAGGAGACCGGCAAGCTCGACTTCGCCTCCGACGCCCACCTGACCGCCTGCCGCACGCGCATCGAGCGCATGCTCAAGGCCGAACTCAACGAGTACGGCAGCGGCGGCGGCATGATGATCGGCGGGTTCTGAGCGCGGACGAACCCAACCCACGGTCCGTGAGTCTGACAACGGGCCCGGAATCAACGAGCGGTTCCGGGCCCTTTCCTTGCGCCCTCAGCGAGCCTGGACCCGCCGAACCAGTTCGCCGACCCGGCGACAGGTCGCGTCGTCCAGCGGAATGGCGTAGGCGCGCGAAGCACCGGCGCGGCCGGCCTCGAACATCGCCACGTTTACGCCGACCCAGCGCCCGCGACTGTCCAGCAGCGGCCCGCCGCTGAAACCCGGCTCGATCGCGGCCGTGCTCTCGATCAGATCGTCGTAACGGGTATGCCCGCTGGGGCACAGCTTCTCCTGCAGCGAAGCCGAGACGCGGCTCACCACGCCGCAGCGGGTCTGACAGGCGCCGCCCGCCGCGCGACGCCCGACGGCAATCACCGACGCAGCGGCGTGCGGTACCTTCGGCCGCGCGGCCATCGCCGGCAGCGCGCCGGCCGAGATGCGCACCACGGCCAGATCGTGACGGGAGTCGATCGCCCATTGCAGCGCCTGCCGGCGCGAACCGTCGGCCAGGATCACCGTCAACTGCTCAGCGCCGCGCACCACGTGGGCGTTGGTCAGGATCAGTCCGTCCGCGTCAATGATGACGCCCGTACCGCCGGAGATTGTGCCGGTCTGATGCGCTGCGCCAGACGCGGGCACACCCGCCGGCTCAGGCGCCAGGATGGTTTCGATGCTGACGACGGTGTCGGCGGCCTTCGCCGCGACAAGCGACAGGCGCTCGCAATCCCTGACACCGGTCCGCGCCAACTGCGGGGGCAGTTCACGTTCCGCGCCGGCGCTGCACTGCAGGCGCTGCGAGAGCCGCTCCCAGCACTGCTGCGCCTCGTCCCGGGCGGACCGAGGCGGCGAAGCCGTACAGCCGATGTTCACGAAAACGAGCGCGGCCAGGCCGGCCCGCCGGACGAAACGACGCATTCCTTCCCTTCCCGTGTCGGCGATGACCAGAACGACACGGGAACCGTAAGATATGAATCAGCCGGCGGGGAATCCGCGTTTCGTTACAATTCAGGCAGGATTGTTAGTTTTCGGTCTCTGTGGCCTGAAGCAGGTTCTGATAACTGGCCACGACGGCGGCGTGACGTGAACGGACCGCCGCACGGTTGCCGGTGCCGGCGGCCGAGCGAAGGTCCCGCAACGACGTCCGAAACTCCTCCACCGCACTCCGCGCTTCGTCTCGCTCCGGCGCGGACAACGAGGTCAGTCGCACATCATCGTCCCAGCTTTCCGACTCCGCGAGCATCTCGTCGGCACGCAGGGCAAGCTGGCGCATCGCCCGCGCGCGATCGTCCCGGATCGGCTTTTTGAAGGAAAGCCGCTGCGGGCGCGTCGCCCTCTCCTGCAGAGCCGTCAGCACCGGCAGCTCCGCCTGCCCACCCTGCGGCGCCCGGGTCGCGGTCGTGGACGCACAGCCGGCGCAGAAGACGACCGGTAAAAGGTAGAAAATGGTTCGCCATGAATTGACCCGGCGCCGCATCCAAGTACTCCTTCCCGCCTGCTCATTCACGCCCGGAAACTGCGGACGTTGCCGACGTGCGAATGCTCGTCGCACCCTTTGCAGATGTTAGCGCCCGGCACGGCCGCAGTCCACCGGGCGCCGACAGTTGATCGCCAATGAACCGCCGCGTCCGCTAACCTACTCCTCCTCGGCGTCTCCCGCCCCGAAAAACAACCCCGGGATCGGCAGCGCGGTCGACAGCGTCTCCGTCACCGAGCCGGTGATGTAATCAAAAACACCCGCCAGCGCCGCGTCGCGGATATCTGTGGCGCACGACTGAAAGAGCGTGCCCGGACCCGCGAGCAGCGCCAGGCCCAGCAATCGGCTTCGAATGGCCTTCAACGATCTGTTTCGCATCGATGATGCTCCCCTTTCACGGCGAGTTTGCCTCTGCAATTCGTCAGAACATGGCCTGGACCCGAACGCCGACGACCAGCGCATCCTGCCCGCTCCGCGTCCCCCCCGGGTCGAGGATCATCTGCACGTCGGGCGAGATGCTCAGCCATGGCGCAACCTGAATCCTGTAATAAAGTTCGAGCACCGTTTCGCGGTGCGGCCGCTCGCCCCAGAGCCGCACCTCGTCGCTCAGAATCCCCTGCGCCGCGCCGAAGCCGAGCACGTCCTCATCGCGGCTCGGGAGCAGCCCCTGATACTGCGCCCCGACGCTCCAGAAGTGCTCGATGTAGTTGACGTCGCCGTGCGCGTAACCGTAGCGGCAGAAGAGACCAAGCCCCTGTGTATCGGCCGGGTCGTCCGCGACCTCCTTGAAGACCATCTGGTCGAAACTGAGGTAGAATCCGACGTCGTCGCGCCGATACGGCACCGTGGTGCGTCGCCCGTCGAGATCGTCAAAGAAGACCTCCTTGGGCTGCGGGTCGTACCACAGTCCGAAACGGTATCCCCCCGGCAGCTCGCCGCGCGCCGTCTTCCACGTCGGCGTCAGGCCGAATTCGAACATGCTGAAAAAGTAATCCTCGTCGTGAAAGGCAGTGTTCAGACCGGTCTCCCGGTAATCGGCCTGGCCGTCGGCGACGCCGGCCGCGAAATAGAACCAGTCCACCGGCGTCACGACCACCTGCGCACCCACGTGCCCCAGTGCGAACCCCGGAAAGATGATCTGCGGATTGTTGTTCAGCGCGGAATTGAGAAACTGCGAACTGACGTCGTTGGCGTAGGCGTTCGTGTCGAAGTCAAACGTGAGATTGATCTTGCCGAGGCGGAATCGGACCCGGTCGTCCAGAGACGACTGCTCATACCACAGATTGACCACGTCGATGCTGCGGTCGTCGACGGCGTCGTAGTTCGTGCCGAACAGGTCGCCCGTGATGCCCCGGCCGGTCAGCCCCTGGTCCCAGCCGCCGTTGGCCAGCAGGTAGATCGTGCCGCCCTCCGGCAGCAGCGGCAGCGGCGGCGACAGCGTCAGTTCGAGGTCATAGCTGCCTGTGACGCGGTGCCCGTGGCGCGTCTTCTCGCCGCCGTGGACGTTGTGCTGATAGACGGTGGTCAGCGACAGATCGAGCGTGACGCCCCATTCCTCGAGTTCCGTGCGTAATCCGCCCCAGTCGCCCGTCAATCGTTCCGCGGTGAGGATGTTGTACGGCTCGGCCGCGCCTTCGTCGTCCGCATGGGTATTGTCTGCCGCGGCGTCATCATCCGCGTCGGGCGGCAGCGTCCCGTTGGCGGAGTCCGCCGGTTTCGACTCGGCCGGCGGCTCCTCGGCGTCGACAAGCGGCACTCCCGGCAGCCAGACCACGGCTGACAGAACCACCAGGACAATGCTGTGTCCAACGTACGGCACGGACTTGAGAATGCTCCACGGGCGCCTGACGTGTGGCGGCGCAATGCCCTATAGCATCGGCACTTTGCCGCAGTCGCCCCCAGTAATCCCAAAATCGGTCGAACTCGAGTCCGGTTGAACGCACCGCCGTCGCGGCGTGACGACGACCCGTCTCCCGCCAACCGCCGAGATGCTCAAGCAGTCACCGGTCGCCGACGATAGACCGGAGGCCAGGTCAGGATGTTCGGCGCAGCGGCTGTCGATTCCGCCTCGGTGTTCAGCGGTCGACTTGCGGGGCGCGTTGCCATGTCCGCGGTCCGGATACCGTCCCCGCCGGGTGGAGGGAACGGCGCCGAACGACGAGCAGATTAACGATGTGGACGGATTGCAGGGAAGAGATGGTCCGACGTACCCGGACGTCGAAGCGGCGCGTCCAGACAGTCGGCAACGCCGGAGGCGGCGCGCCGCAGTTCCCCGGAGTGCTCAGGTGTCACTGAAGTGGAAAGTCGTCCTGCTACTGCTCGGCGTGTTCTGCCTCTTCGTCACCGCCTCCCACGCCGTGCAGCGTTTCGTCGTGTTCCCGAGTTTCGTCGCCCTTGAACAGAACGAAGCGGCCAAGGACATGGAACGGTGCCTCGACGCCATCCGCCGCGAGATCGAGCACCTCTCCATCTTCTGCGGCGACTGGGCCGCCTGGAACGACACCTACGAATTCGTCGTCGACGGGAATGAGGCGTACAAGGAAAGCAACCTCATGCCGACGACGTTCTCCAACAACCACCTCAACCTCTTCTATGCCTGTGATCTGACCGGGCGCGTCGTCTGGGGAGAGGTACGCGACCTGGAAACCATGGAGACGATTTCGCTGTCCGTGTTTGCCGGGCCGAAACTCGATCCGCAGAGCCGGTTCTTCGCCCACGACGGCCTGCGCAGCACGGTCGAGGGCATCGTCCTCACCGAACGCGGGCCGATGATGGTCACCTCGCGGCCGATTATCACCAGCGAACTGACCGGACCGATCCGCGGGGTGCTCATCATGGGGCGGTTCCTCAATGACGAGGCCGTCTCCGAACTCTGCGCGCGCACGCACGTGGCGATGTCCGTCCGCCCGGTCACCGCCGACAACCTGTCCACCGTTGATCGCGCCGCGCTGGCCCGTCTCACCGACGGCCGCCCGATGCTCATGCAGAACATGGACAATCGCCTCGATGTGTATTCGGTCTACACCGACCTCGACGGCCGGCCGGCCCTGCTGGTCAAGGCCGAAATCCCGCGCGACATCTCCGCCCACGGATTGACCGCCATGCGCTTCGCCATGTTCTCCGACGTCGGCGCGGGCATTCTGATCCTGCTGCTGATGTGGATCATGCTTCAGGCCATGGTCGTCGGACCCCTCGGCGTCCTCGGCCGCCACGCCCGGTGCGTCGGCGAAACCGACGACGTGTCCTTGCACTTCGCCCTGCCGCGCCGCGACGAGATCGGCGCACTCTCCCGCGAGTTCGACCGCATGGTCTCGCGGCTGGCAGAGGCGCGCGCCAAGCTCCTCGACACCGCGCGCCGCGCGGGAATGGCCGAGATCGCCAGCGGCGTCCTGCACAACGTCGGCAACGTCCTCAACAGCGTCAACGTCTCCGCCGGCCGGGCCGTGGAAAAGGTGCGCAAGTTCGACGTACCCGATCTGGCCGAAGTCGCCTCCCTGATGGAGAGCAAGGGCGGCGAACTCGGAAACTTCCTCACCGCCGATGAACGGGGCAGGCTCATTCCGCAGTTCCTCGCCGAACTTGCGCGCCACCTCACGTCGGAGCAGGAGACGATCCTCGGCGAACTCGCCGCCCTGACCGAGAGCGTCGAGCACATCCGCGAAATCGTCGACGTCCAGCAGACCTACGCCGCCGCGCGCAATACCAGCGACAAGGTCGCACCGACCGCATTGGCCGACGACGCCCTGCGCATCAACGCCGCGGCCATGGCCCGGCACCGCGTCGAGGTCAAGCGACATTACGCCGACGTCCCCGACATCATCACCGACCGCCACAAAGTGCTGCAGATCCTGATCAACCTGCTCAGCAACGCCAAATACGCCATCGACGAGCGCGGCGCCGAGGAACGGACCGTCACGGTGCGCGTCGGACCCGACGACGAGGCCGTCGACCGGATCCGCATCGACGTGATCGACACCGGCGTCGGCATCCCCCCGGAGAACATGCGGCGCATCTTCGCACACGGGTTCACGACGCGCAGCAAGGGGCACGGCTTCGGCCTGCACACGGCCGCCCTGGCCGCCACCACCCTCGGCGGCACACTGACGGCGCACAGCGACGGACCGGGACGCGGCGCGACCTTCACCCTGCGCCTGCCGATTCAGCCAGTCGAGGCCGCGATATGATCGAACTCGGTCAGCAAAACCGACGCCTTCTCGTCATCGACGACAACGAGGCCATTCACAGCGACTTCCGCAAGGTCCTCTGCGCCGAAGAGCCCAGCGAAACACACGCCCAGCTCAAGGCGGCGCTCTTCGGCAAGCCGGCCGCGTCGAAGTCCACCATCACCTACGAGATCGACTCTGCCTACCAGGGCGAGGAAGGCC
>CAZNDQ010000102.1:0-10540 GCA_964571825.1 uncultured Planctomycetales bacterium
TGCTCGTCTGCGTCTCGGTGTCGACCGTGCTCGATGGCGGCGGGTCGGTGTCCCAGGTGAGCGTGAACGGCGGGCACGGCACGATCGCGCTGCCGCGCGACCCGCCGCAGTCGAACGCGTCGACGAAGCCCACCCGGTCCCCGCCCAGGTCGCGGAACGCCGCCTCGAGCTGGGCGTCCTCGGCCGGGCCGAACGCGACCGGCGTCGCGCCGTACAGCCATAGCCCGCTGCCGGGCGGACCGTTGCGGCGGATCCGCACGCGGGCGCCGGTCGCGGTCAACCGCCCGGGCCGCGGCGGCACGCGCGGCAGCCGCTCGAATCCCATCAGCACATCCCCACGAACGGGAACGGCAGCCAGCGCTCATCGTCGATCAGCACGACCAGGTACAGGTCCGGCAGGCGCAGCCGCGGGTGCATGATCGGCAGGATCTCGTCGTGCAATCGCCGGGCCCGCACGACCTGGCCGATGCTGTCGAGGAAGTCGTGCTGGTCGCTCGTGTAGTCGACCAATTCGACCATCTCGATCTGCAGCTCGCTCACCCGCAGCGGCCCGCGCCCGCCGGCGGCGATCGCCAGTCCGCCCTGGTTCAGCGTCGCGCGGATGCCCGGCCCGGGCTTCAGCTTGCGCAGCGCCTCGACCGCGTCGACCTGGTTGTTCATCTGGTCCGCGCGGATCGCACGCATCCCGCGCGTGAATCGCTGCAGCGGACCCTGAATCCCCACCCGTGTCACTCCCCTCGACGCCGCCGCGACCCCGTCCGCCGCCGCCACCGCCCGGCACGGCCGCCGCCCGCCCCGGCACCGCGCCTGAATTTCTCCATTTTTTTCGTGCGGGCACCGGCGGCGGTCACGAAAGCCACCCCCTCAGCTTTTCGACCCCCCCCCGGGGGGGGTGGGTGCCTCACGTCACGCGCAGCCCGCTGAAGCTGCCGAACTCGTGCTGCTCGTACAGCGCGAGCGCCACCGCACGACGCCCCTTGATCTCGCCCTGGTTGGGCGGTCGAGGCTGCGGCAGCGGCTGGCCATCGGGTCCCTCCGTCACTTCTTCGGGGAGGTGCGTGAAGATCGGAAAGCGACCCCAAACCATCGGCAGCACGACCGCACCCCCGTCGTCTCCGCTGTAGGGCTCGTACTGCTTCGTGTCGGTGTTCCAAATGACGATGTCGTAGCTGCGGCCCGCAGCCCTCGCTGGGACGAGCAGCCGGCCAGCGGTGAAGCGTTGTGACACGGTGTGCGGCGTCGGCCCACCAGTGTTCTGCGCATTGGCTCCCAGGTACAGACACTCGCCCCGCTCGAAGAACACAGGCAGGGCGCCCGGGAACGGCGTCACGGTAAACGTCCCATCGTTCACTTTTCCGGCCACGCTGATCGCTTGGTCCGGGCGCCACAGTTGGGATTTGCTGGCTGGGAGCTGCACCTCGAAGTCGACGGTGACCTGCACACCGTCCGCCCCGACGCTCGCATCCTCATCGATCAGACTGCGGCCGTTGGCCAGCACCTGCGGCACCCAGATCCCGCCCTGGGGTTGCGGCTTGAACAGCCTGCGTTCACCGATCGGTCGGCCGATGCGATCGCAGTCGAGCCGGAACGCACTGATGCCGATCGACCAGTTGGTCAATTGGACGTCCTGGCTGATCGACCCGCCCGGTGGCTGGAACGTCGCCACGACCTCGTAGGCGAGTACGTTGCCGTGTGGGATCGCGACCTGGTCCGGGTCGGGCCGCAGCGACTCGATGCCGGTGGGCTGGGCGTCCAGCGACTTGCAGATCAGATTGGCCGCATAGCCCGCCCCGCCTGGAGCGATGCCTGGCGCCATGGCGATCGGGTCGTTGAGGGCGAGCGCCCCGGCGCCCGTCGACCGCACGACGGCCGCCCGTGCCAGCGGGGCGTTCTTGGCATGCTTGACGAGGTAGGTGAGTTGCGCCTGCTGACCGCTGTCGGTCTCGCTGACGCGCTCACCGATCAATCCCACCAGTTCCGCCGCCACCTACGTCCCCCCCGAGGCGTGGATCATGTCACGGCCAGGCCGAGCCCCTGGTCGACCAGCCGTTTGGCCAGCTCGGCCGCCTTGCGCGTGTTCTTTTCGATCTTCTCTTCGATGCGCAATTGCGGCGTCGCCAGGTCGCGGGCCAGTCGGGCCGCTCCCGTTGTCGCTTGCGGGCCGTCGAAGCTGAACTTCGGTCGTGAGACGGCGAAGTCCGCCAGCGTGCCCTCCTTGTCCCGCTTCAGGGCCTCGTCCAGTCGCTTGACGGTGTCAGCCCTGACCTTGTCGAACTGCGCCCGGTCAAGGAATCCCGCCTGGAACAGCGCACTGATCTCCGCCAGGTCGGCCTGCAGCCGCTCGATCTCGCTGGTCGACCGCTGGATGAATCCCGCCGCCCGGCTTTGCCCGAGCTGCTCGAAGGCCTTGGCGCTTCGTTCGGCGCTCTGCCGCGCCTCGTCGAAGGCCTGCTTCTGCGCTCGCAGCGCCTCGTTCTGGTCGTAGAGGCTCTGCAGCGCGTTGCGCTGGTGGACGTTCATATCCTTGAGCGAGATCTGGTAAGCGAAGGCAGCCCGGGCGCCCTGCTGCAACTCGATCCGTTGCGCTATGAGCTGGGTCGCCATGCCGGCGAAGGCATTCGTCGCCTCCTTGGTCTCTTCGCCAACCTGGCTCATCTGGCTTTGGAGCTCGGGCAGGCTGTTGTTCGCGCTGTTGGCGATCTCGGCGTCGAGCGCGGCCATCTCCGCCTTGACGTCCGCCATGATCTCGCTGAAGTCTTTCGTCACGGCGTTCAGGCCGAACCAGGCCAACGCCGCTCCGATCGCCAGCGCTGCGAGCTTCCCCAACACCGCCAGTACCCCGCCGGTCGAAACATTCAGTAGGGCCATAGCAGCCGAAAGCAGCCCGGTCGCCGCCGCCGCCCCACGCGTCGCGATCGTCACCGTCGCGATCGCCCTGGCCCACGCCAGGAACATGCCCGCCGCTTCAAGCGCCGCCAGCGCCAGCAGGGTGCCCTTATAGGCCAGGAATACGGCCGCCCCGATCTTGACGACCGGCGCCAGGGCGCCGAGCACGTCGGTCGTCGTCTGGATCGCGCCGACGACGATCGGCAGCACTTCCTTGCCGAGCGCCAGAGCCGTCACGACGAATGATTGGATGTGCGGCGCCAGCGTGGCGGCCAAAGTCTGTCCCGCCACGGTGAACGCCTGGCCGAGCACAGAGAGCGAGTTGCTGGCCTGCTCGATCGCCGCAAGCTGCGGACCCGCGACGATCAGGCCGAGGTTCGCCATCGAGGTGCTGAGCGTGTCGATGCCCTGCGAGCCCATGCGGGCGACGTTCACGAGCGCCACGCCCTCGCTGTCGAACAGCTTGAACGCCAGCCGCACGCGATCGCTCTGGTTGCTCACCCGGCCGAGTGCGTCTGCCAGGACGGCGAACTGCTGCTCGGGCCGCAAGTTCACGAGCCGCTGCGCACTGACGCCCAGTTCGAGCAGCGCCGCCTTCGCCTCGCCCGTCCCGCGGGCGGCCTCGGCGACCCGGCGGGTCATGCGCTGCAGGCCCATGTCGAGCTGGCTGGCGCTGACGCCGGCCAGGCCGGCCGCTGTCCGCAGCACCTGCAGGCCTTCGACCGTCGTGCCGAGCCGGGCACTCATCTTCGCGAGTGCGTCGCCCGAGCTCAGGCCGCTGGCAATCAGTCCGCCGAACCCGGCCGCCCCGGCCAGCCCCAGCAGCGTGCCGAGCAGCGCCCTGACCTGCGCAGTCGCGAACGTGACCACGTTGCCGAACGCGGTCACCTGCCCGGACGCTTGCCGCATCCCGGCGGTGAACGCGCCGCTGTTGGCCTTCAGAATGACGGCGAGTGTGCCGATCGTCGTGGCGATCGCCGGCCCCCCTGCGCCCCGCTGGTGAACTGGCCCAGCACGGCCATCATTTCCTCGGGCGTCTGCTCGCGCTTCGGCCCGGCCTCAGCCTGCTCGCGCAGCATGAAATCCCGGACCTCGAAGGCCCGGGTCTTCTCCCGGTCCCGGTTGGCGTTCGCGAACAGCGCACAGAGCTGCGCGATCCGCCAGTCGGCCCGGTCCTCCCCGAACGGCTCCAGGTTGAAGTACTCGACCCACTCGCTGACCTGCCGGGACGTGAGCTGCGTCAGCAGGTAATCCGGATGTGGGCACCCGACCAGCAGGCACATCCTGAACATCAGCGCCCGGGTCGGGTGCGCCCTCAGTTTCCCGCGAGCTCCTCGATGTCCTCCTTGCGGAACCCGTTCAGCCGCTGGGCCACGGCGAACAGGCGGTCGAGCGCCTTGCCGCTCTTGGCACCCAGGGCCGGGATATCAGCCTCGTCGAACAGCTTCTGGCCGTTGTCATCGACCACGCAGTGCACGACCAATGCCGCCCGCAGGTGCTCGATCTCGGTGCTCTTGCGCGGCTTGCCCTGCTCGTCGACGAACTGCCGCTCCCAGCGGTCGCGCTCGCTGCCGGTCATCGTCCGCACCCACACGCCCCCGCCCCACTCGGGCACCTCGACGTACTCGCGCGGCAGATCCTCCACCGCCAGGATCGCGTCCCTGCTCAGACAACCCATGCGAACCCCCTGTGTGTGCAAATTACGACGGCGTGGTCGTCGTCCGCGTCACGAGCGTCACGCATTTGAGCGTGAACGTGGCGCTGAGCACGTCGTCGTGCGGCGCCGAGATCGAGACGTTCGTAACCCACGCATCGAACGTGTCCTTGGTCGTATACACCGTGCCCGACACGTTCTTGGTCGGGTAGGTGATCCGGAAGGCGTAGTAGTCGGTGGTGGCCCCTTCGGCCCGCCGTACGATGTCCGCGATCAGGTCGTCGTGCTCGTCGCCCGAGTCCGGGTCGAACCGCACCTCGATCGTGATCTCCGGCGGCTCGACCATCCCGCACAGCTCCTCCTCGAGCGCGTTGGTCGAGCTCATATGCGTCGCTTCGGCGAGCTCCACCTCCGGCCCGTCGATCTGGATGCTGACGATGTTGCCGACCGCCGTGTAGCTCGTTCCGCCGGCGGTATCGACCTCGAGGATCGAGCCGTAGCCGACGCCTGCTTTGACCGCCATGCTTTACCCCCCTGCGCTCGGGATCGTTACGTGAAGTGCATAGATGGTGCCGCGCGGCGCGCGGTCTTTAGCCGACCGTGATCGCGCTGCTGAGCTTGATCGTCAGCGTCGCGGTCATCACGTCGTTGAACGGGACCACGCCGCTGAACTTCGTCACCCGTCCGGTGAAGGTGTACGTGCTGCTGTCCGGGAAGGTGATCACCCAGCCCGGGACCGCGGTGCCGTTCGGCCGGCTCGCGATCGTCTGCAGAATCTCATGGTGCTCGAACGTCCCGCTCGACGTGTCGTCGTGCGGATCCCAAAGCAGCTCGATCGTCAGCTCCGCGAGACGCACGATTCCGGCCAGTTTCTGGCGGATGGCGTTGGAGCTGCCATGGTGGCTGGCCTCGACCAGGTCCACGCTCGGTCCGTCAATCGATATGCTGCGGACGTTGCCGACCGAGACCGCCGATCCGCCGCCGCCCGACCCGTCCAGGTCGCACGTCAGCGTCGTGCCGAACCCGTGCATCGCAGTGACCGACATCCCCTATCCCCCCCAAAAGAAACAGAGCCCCAGGCGCCAGCGCGCGCGGGGCCTCCAGGAGCTCCAAAGCGCCAGCGCGCGCGGGGATGAGATTCACTCCCCGAACGGCAGCTCGATCGCCTTGACCAGGAACCGCCGCCCGCTCTCGGTGTGTTCGAAGATCAGGTGCTCTTCCTGCCGCACGGCCGAGTCCAGGTGCGTCAGCACCTCGTCGGGCGTCGGCTGGTCCGACCCGAAGGCCTTCCAGTGCTGCCCGAACATCGCGGTCGTGTCGATCGCCGCCGGCGTCGGCTGCCAGATGCGCAGTCCCATGCGCGTTGCCCCCTTTGTGCGTGGTCAGACGGTCTCGTTGTGCCAGATGCGGAAGTCGAGTGTGCCGTGATAGGTGCCCGTGTCGCTGCCGTCGCCGGCCGGCTCGAATTGCTCGGTCTCGGTCTCCAGCAGCGCCACCGAGACCACGTCCTCGCTGGCGGTGAAGGACACCCCGTCGAGCGCCTGGCGCACGGCGTCGGCCAGGCTCTGCAGGTCGCTGTAGCTCTCGGTCCAGCAGTGGATCCGCACATCCGCCCCGACCAGGCCGCTGGCCCCGTCCATGCTCGGGTAGCGCTCGCCCCCGGCAATCTCGTAGGTGATCGCCGGCAGCGTCTCGTCCTGGCGGATCCGCAACGGGCGGATGCGGCTGCTGACCAGGTTGGTGACGGCCGTCGCGCTGCTCAGGCGGGTGCGGATCGCATCGCCGATGTTCATCTACACCTCAGACGCGGCGGGAGATCTCGTTCCAGAGCACGCGCTCGATGATCTGCAGGGCCTGCCGGCGCGTGGCGTTGAAGGCCGGACCCAGGAATGGCTGGGCGCGCGAATGGCGGCTGCCCATCTCGACGATCCAGCCGTAGCGGCCAGGATTGACCACCTTCGGCTGCTCGATCGCCCCCAGCGCCCCGAGCCTTTCCAGCACCGCCGCCTTGGAGCGCGTCTGCCGCCGGCCGCCGGCGATCACCCGCCGCTCGTTGCGCGGCCCGATCACGTTGACGATCGTGTCCTTGCGCGGGTAGGTGACGATGCGATTGTTGATCGACTGCCGCAGGATCCCGTGGTCGGGGATCTCGTCGAGGCCCGGGCTCGACGGCACGTTGGCCTTGGCCTTGGCCACGACCGGCTTGCCGGCCGCCCGCACGGCCTTGCGTAGCATCGTGCGCTGCTGGCCGGGCCGGAACGCCCCAAGGGCCTTGAGCACCCGCTCGTGGCCGATCAGCCGCATCGACATCACGCCCTCCGTTTGCACAGCAGCTCGACCTCGACGCCGCGCGCGTCGCGATCGAGGATCGTCACGATCTCGTACCAGGTGCTGGTGGCCGCGTGCCACAGCCGGTGCGTCGTCGTGATCGTCTGCCCGCCGCGGATCCGGATGCGGGCGTCGTACTCGGCCTGCACCTGGCCGGCCTGGAAGTACTCGCGGCCGCTCGGGAACTCGATCGAGCCCCACACGGTCGTGCCGCTGTCCTCGTCCCAGGTCTCCGACTGCTCGCCGAACTCCCCGGCCGTCTCCAGGCTGCGGGCCACGATCGTCAGCCGGTGCCGCAGTGCCCCCGCCCTCATGCTGCGCCCGCCGGCATGTAGACCCGGTACGCGTGCAGCACGGCCTCAACGCCCAGCGGCACCTTCGCGACGATCGTGCCCGTGATGATCGGCTCGCGCGTCTCGTACAGGTGGCTCACCAGCAGCCGCACGGCGGTCTTCAGCGTCGCCGGCACGGCCGCGGCCAATCCGTAGCCCGCCACGAACCGCACGGTGACCGCGTTGGCCTGGTCGCGGGTCACCGGCCAGGTCTCGCCATAGGCCGGCAGGATCCGGCCCGGCTCGCTCTTGCTGTCGACCAGGTACTCGGCGGCGTCCCAGGTCTGCGTCTGGCCGTCCGCGTCGACGTAGCTGATGCTCGTCACGCTCTGCAACGGCGGCAGCGGCACCCAGATCGGGCACCGGTCGCTCAGCGGGAACGCGTCCAACGTCAGGTCCCACGTCGCGGTGACGAATTGCCGGCGGGTGTACAGCTCCGCCCAGCGCCGCGCCGCCGCGATGTAATCGTCGATCAGCGTGTCGTCGGCGCTGATGTCGACCCGCGCGTGGCTCTTGGCCTCCGCGGTCGAGATCGGCTCCGCGACCGGCGCCGTGTGCAGCGTCAGCCCCACGCGTCCCCCCCGTAGCGGCCCGCGCCCTCGCGCAGCCGACGCCGCGCGGTTGCGTCAAGTAAAATGAGCCCCCTCGCGCGGCCGTTTCAGCGCGTCTCGCGCGTGCGCGTGCTCAGGGCCGCCGTCTCGGCCGCCCAGCGCTCGCGGATCCGCGTCGCCGGCACGCGCGTCGCCGCCGGGTCACCCAGCCAGCGGGCCGCCCCGACTTTCACCAGCAGCCTGGCGAGGCCTGGGCGCACCACGTGCACGCCGCCCGGCATCTCGATCGCGACCATGGAATGACCCCCCCCCGGATCCCGTCCCGGGATCCGTCCTCAATCGTCATCGACCACGATGTAGTAGATCGTGCCGGTGAAGGTCTCTTCGCCGCCGGTGGCCAGGTACAGGTTCTCCCCGGCCCCGCCCTCGCCCCCGAGCGGAAACGCCGGGAACAGGCCCACGCCGGCGGTCCCCATCGCGGTGCGGAAGACAACGTCCCCGCCCGAGCCGCCGGAATGCAGCGTCGCGCTGCCCGGCGCGCTGAGGTTGCCGGCCAGGCCGACCAGCACGAGCTTCTTTCCGGTGACGGCCGCGACAACTTCGGCGTCGCTGGCCGTCGTCAGGAAGACCCGCTGCGGCTCGTACAGCCGATCCTTGTAAATCACCGCCATGCTTCGCCCCCGTCGCGGCCCGCGCCCGCTGCGCGGCCCCGCGTTACGACGTCGCGATGATGCCGACGCCCCGCAGTGCGGCCAGGATGCTGTTGACCTGGCTCTGCAGCTCCTCGACCGCGTGCAGCAGCTCGTCGACGGTCGGCGTGCTGCCGTCGGCGATCGTCAGCGCCCCGTCGGGCGTGATCGCCGGATCGTTGCTCGTGTACGTGATCGTGAAATCGGAGATCGCCGCGGCCTGCGTGCCGTCATCGGTGATTGTCCCGCCGGCCGCGACGTGGATCTCGCCGGCCGCCTCGACCTTCAGGGTGCCCCCGACGACCAGCGTGTCACCGCCCTGCTCGCCGTAGTTGGCGCCCTGGTAGCTGTTATCAACCGCCATGCGTGTCCCCCTCGGCGCTCCTCGGCGCCGTCTGTGGATCAGGCCAACTTGCCGCGTGACGCGAAGTGCACGAGCAGCCAGAACAGGAACGCGCAGATCATCCAGCCGATGAACTTGCCGATCGCCATCCAGCGCCAGACCTGCTCGCTCAGCGTGTCGTCTCGCGCGTGGTTACAGAGGCTGATCACCTCGACCACGACGGCCGCGACGATCCAGCCGCGCCAGAACCAATAGGCGAATACCGGCCAGAAGACGTTCAGCAGCCAGTCCACGCCCCGCCCCCCCGCAAGAGCATCCGAGCCCCATTCCGCCGATGCCCACAGATGGCGCCCTCGCATGGCGCCACCTGCGGCATCTGCGGGACCGTTGGTTACGCCGTGCCTTCGGCCGGCGAGCGGTGGATCTCGCGGCTGATCACGGTCGTGCTGTCGTCGCTGGTCGGCTCCTTGCGCGCCCCGTACTGGACGGCCACCAGGAAGTCGACCGTCGCGTTCTGCGTCGCCCGGCTGGTGACCACCTTCAGGTACCGCTTGCGCGGCCGGAAGATGTCGATCACGACGACCTTGTTGTCGTCGTCATCGGCCACGGTGACCGAGCTGTCCTCCAGGTCGCTGTACGCGTCGCTCGACCCGTCGTCGCTCGACTGCTGCACCTTCACGCTGGTGACCGCCCCGGAGACGATCGCCCCGAAGCCGATGTACAGCTTGACCCCCTCGAAACCCGCCATGTCGATCGCATCGCTGGTGACGGCGCTCGACCCCGCCGACGCGGTGTAGTTCGTGCCATCCACCTGGATGCGGCTGACCTTCTCGCGCCCACTCTGGTTCACGTGCAAACCCCCCGAAAAAAGGCAAAAGAATCCACAGGTCAGGCAGCGGACGCAGATGGGCCAGGTCGCACCTGCGCCCATCTGCGCCATCTGCGGATCAGCCCAGCTTGATGCGGCTGAACGCCTCGGCCAGCACCGGCATGCCGTCGGTCTCCTTGCGGCCGATCCAGCCCACCTGGTTGCTCTCGGCGTACAGCTCGTCGAGCCGCTGCAGCTCGTACTGCATCGCGTCCGCGATCCAGTACCAGGAGAAGTCGCCCCACAGCCCGACGTACTTGCCGGTGGTGAACGTGTTCGGCGCGTGCTCGCTCTCGATCACGCGGTGGCCGAGCAGGGTGTCGCTCTCGCCGGCGGACAGGCCCGGCACCCACAGGTACTGGCCGTCGTTGTCCTTGAGCTTGCGGATCATCTTCAGCGCGTCGCGGTGGAACAGCCCGCGCAGGCTCGGGCTGCGGCGGTACTGCGGCTTCAGCGCGTAGAGCGCGTTGAACAGCCCGTCGCCCTTGATCGCCGTGGTGGTGTTGCCGTCGCTCACGTCGCGGCCGGTCGGGATCCCGTCGTCCGAGGCGGTGAACACGCCCAGCGGCTTCAAGTCGCCGTCGCCGGTCAGGAACGCCTTCTCCTCGGTGATCCCGAACTTGTAGGCCAGGCGCTGCGCGATCAGGCTGGCCGTGGCCGGGTGCCGGCGCAGCAGCGTGCGGCTGCTCTTGATCCGCTTGGCGAGCGGGTGCGGGTGCAGGTGCCGCTTGCCGATCGCCATCGAGCTGTCTTCGTCGCCGGTCTCCAGCTCGCTGGTCCAGTCCGCGTCGGCCGGGTCGGCGTCGAGCGTCGGGCAGCCGAGCGAGTCGGCGCCCGTCACCGGCAGCACCGTGCCGAGCTGGCGCATGAAGACCATGTCGTCCAGATT
>CAZNDQ010000103.1:0-10513 GCA_964571825.1 uncultured Planctomycetales bacterium
ATTTGCACCCCGTCTCGTTCACCGCGCGGCCAGCGACTCGTACAGCGCCAGATGCGCCCGCGCGATCCCGTCCCAGCCGAACCGCTCGCGCCCCAGCCGCCGGCTGGCCTCGGCCATCTCCCGTTGCGCATCGCGCGGCCGCGCGAAAAACGCCCGCAGGGCCGCCGCCATCGCCGGCGGACCCTGCACCGGCACCAGATACCCCGTCCGCCCCTCGTCGACCAGATCGACCAGCCCCCCCGCCCGCGTCGCGATCAGCGGCTTGCCCAGCGCCAGCGCCTCCAGCCCCATCGCGCTCTGCGACGGATCGCGGTGCGGCAGCACGGCGATATCCGCCGCCGCATAAAGCGTCACCTTGAACGCCTCGCTGACAAACGTCGGATACGACCGCACGCGGTCCGCCACGCCGAGTTCCGCCATCCGCCGCTCGTACGGCTCGAACGGCTCGGAGGGCATCCCCGCGATGTACAATCGCATCGCCGGCCGGTCGTGCGCCGCCAGCGCAAACGCCTCGATCAAATCGCCGATCCCCTTGTACGCCGAGATGCCGCCGAAAAAGAGCACCACCTTGGCCGACTCGTCCAATCCCAGCTTGCGCCGCGCCGCCTCGCGCGTCGGGCTCGGCGTCTTCGGCGGCAGCAGCCCATGCACGATCATGTGCAGCTTCGCCCCTGCCGACGGCAGCACCCATTCCTGCACATCCCGCCCGACGCCGTTCGACAGCACCACCAGCGCATCCGCCAGCCGATAGAGCTGCCGGTACTTCCACTTCGACCACGAGCTGCGATCTCCGTGCGGCAGCGCGTTGTGTACCGTGTACACGATCCGCCGCCCCAGCAGCCGCAGCAGCGCGAACACAACGATGTCCAGCAGCGGCACCATGCACCACTGGACGTGCACGACGCGAATGCGCCGCCGCAGCAGCTCGCCCAGCACTTGCAGCCACGCCGTCACATACCCCAGCACGCGGATCGGCTTCCAAAACAGACCTCGCTGGCGCAGCACCGGCCACCGCACCGCCAGCCCCGTCGCCCACCGCATCAAATCGACGCGCGGGCCCCGGTCCGCGTACCACTCCGGATCAGGCAGGAACAGGCTCGCCCGACACGACACGCGCCCGCTCGCGCTCAGCGCCGACGATAACTCGCGCGTATAGGCCGGCGAATTGCTCGTTAGATCGACCATCAGCGCCAGGGGTCGGGCGGCCTCGTTCATATCCGCTCCCCCCGCGCCACCCGCTCCAGCAACTCGCAGAGCCGCTTCGTGTTCTTCTCCGCGTCGAAATGCCCCATCGCGTGCGCCCGCGCAGCCGCGCCCATCCGCGCCCGCAGCGCCGCATCGCCGACGAGCCGCTCCATCCCCTCCCCCAGCGCCGCAACATCGCGCGGCGCGCACAGTACCCCGACCGTCCCCTCCGGCGCCGCCTCGGGGATCCCCCCCACGCGCGTTCCCAGGATCGGCAGCCCGCACGCAATCCCCTCGACCACCGTGTTCGGCATCCCCTCCGAGTACGACGGCATGACGATCGCATCCGCCGCGTGGTAATACCGCACCATCTCGTCGTGCTCGACGTGCCCCGCGAGCACGATTCGCTCGCGTACCGCCGACCGCGCCACCCGCGCCGTCACCTCGTCGCGCAGCGGCCCGTCGCCCGCCAGCACCAGCCGCGCCTCATCATGCCGCGCCGCCACGCGCTCGAACGCCTCGAACAGCTCCTCCAGCCCCTTGCCGCGCTTGAGATACCCCGCGTACAACAGTACGACCGACTCAGGCGCCCAACCTAGTTCCGCGCGCAGCGCCGCTTTCCGCGCCGCATCCGCCGGCGTGAACGTCCGCACATCGGTCCCGCGCGTGACCCGCGTCGCGCTGCGCCGCCCGCCGGTCAGCTCGCCCACCCGCGCGCACAGCGCCTCGCTGTTGCAGACGACGGCGGTGCAGCGCTCCAGCGCGCCAACGATCGCCCGTCGCGTCCCCGGAGAAATGTTCACATCCTCGTTCAGATCGGCGCCGATCGCCATCCCCACGCACGGCACACCCAGTTCGTCCGCCGCCAGCACTCCCGCCCCGGCATCCGCGCGGAAATCCTGCGCATAGACCACATCGAACGGCCGCTGCCGCGCCAGCCGCCGCACGGTTGCGCGAATCCCCAGCCACATCCACCGCCATTCGTGCGCGATGAACCACGCCCCCGGTGGCCGCAGATAGGCTGGGCGATGCACGACAAACCCGCTCACGTCGATCGCCGCCGTCTGCCCGCGGTATCGCCGCCAACGTGGCACAACCGTCAGCCACTGCGGAATGTACGGCACCGGTGAGACCACCTCGACGTCGTGACCGGCCGAGCGCAGCCGCTCCGCCTGCCGCAGCACGAAAATGCCGTGCCGCCGGTCCGACGCCTTGGGAAACAGGTGGCTCAGCAGCAGGATGCGCATGCATTGTCCGCAAAGAGGGTCGGCCGGTTGCGCCGCGCCAAGGTCAAACCGATTCACGAGCCGCCCATCACCCACGTGCGCAATCGGTGCCCGTGCCAATAGCGCCGAAGCTGCCACGCCGCCCACGCCGCGGGCGACGGAATCTTGACCAGCCGCACCGTCTGCCGCAACCGCCCGCCCCAGCCGCGGAAGAACCGCTCGACGCCCGGCAGCACCGAGCCCTCGAAGTCGAACGTCCGGCCCATCGCGTGTGCGTCGCCGATCATTCGCTCGAACAGCAGCAGATTGACGTGGCTGCTCTGCCGTAGCTCCCGCCGCATCCCCCCCGCCAGGTAATACGCATGCCGCGCGTCCCACACCAACAGCGTCGCGCAGACCGGCGCACCACCTGTATCGACCACCGCGTAGCACCGCCCCGCATCATGCCTCCGCACCGCCTCCCACCACGCCGGCAGCTTCTCGACATACCGCGCAGCATAGGCAAAGCCCTTGCTGTCGGCCGTCTCCAGCAGCAACGGCCGGACCTGCTCAAACGGCGGATCAACCTCGATCCGATACGCCGCCTCTTCCGCCTCCGCCCGCGCCTTCTTCAGGTTCCGCTTGTTCTGCTCAGACATCGCGCCCGCCCACGCCTCCGAATCCTCGGGCGGGATGACGTACGTGTAACCGATGTACGTCTCGAAACCGTTCCACAGAAACGGCATTACCTCCGCCGGCTCCTCGCGCAATACGAAATCGTAGAATCCCAGCCGCGGCAGCGCCCCCAGCACGGCGCCCAGTTCCTTGATCTGGTGTGAATGCCGCGCGCTGCGCGACTCCTTCGCGCACGGCGCCACGAGCGGCCCGTTCGCCGGCGTCAACGGCGGCCGCCGCACCGCGCTGGTCATCAGGAAGCGATCGACGTGCAGCGCCAGCCCCGCCTCGATCTCCCCGGCTGCGCTGCGCCGCGCCAGCACCGTCAGCGGTGCCCCCCACGCCCGATGCCACCAGGCGGTGTGAAACAGCGTCCCCTGCGCATGCGCCGCCACGAACCGGTCCCACGCCTCGTAGTCGCTCTCCGGGATCGGCTCCATGCCTAGGCGTCCTCCGTGCCGCCGCCGGCGGACGGGTGATTGATCGTCAGTCCCGCCGCTTCATAGTGCGCCCGCACGCGCTCGACGAGTTCCCGCCCGCCCATCCACTGCTCATCGGCCGCTTTCAAACGCCAGTACAGATCGCCGATCCGTCGTGGCAACTGCGCCCCGCCGAACACGGTGTCGTGCCACAGCACGCTCACCCCACCCCAGCCGTACAGCCGCGCCCGGTCGAGGATGCTGCGGCTCGCTTCGTGAACGCCGGCGCTGCCGCGCTCATACTCATACAGCGTCACGTCCATCAGCACCAGCGGCAGTTCGAGGAACGGGTACGGCTCCTCGCGCGCGAAGTCGTACGGCGGATACGGAAAGCACGCGCCGTGACGAAAACCCGACCGCGTCGCATGCCCCACCGTACAATCGTAAGCCGCCCCCGCCCTCCGTAGTTCGTCGAACAGCGCGGGCCCCGCGTAACGCAACCAGTGCTGCCGCCCACCGCACGCTGCATGACCAGCCGCCGCCAGCCGCGCATACTCCTCCGCCAGCCGCCCGGGGGCGTCGAGACTCGTGTAGCTGCCATGCACGCCCAGCTCGACGCCCGCGCGCGCCAACTCATCGAACACCGCGCGTACGCGCGGATCATCCACGTCGTAGTTCGCGTCGCGCCGGTGCCCGCGGCGGCAGATCACCGTGCACGTGCTCCGCATCCCTGCCGCCCGCTCGCGCCGGCACATCTCCGCGAGCCCGTCCAGAGGCGACCGGCCGCGCAGTGCGCCGCGCACCCCCGACCACAGGATCGACAGCACCAGCGCCGGATCGTGGTAGCCCAGCGCCGCGATCGCCGCGTTCTTGAGCCACCGGTGCAGCACGGTCGCGCGCGATAGCGGCAGAAAGTCAATGTCGTGCGTCGCCACCACCGCCGCTGCGAACGGCTCCTGCCACGGCCGCACCGGCCCGTCCGGCCAGGCATCCCCGACGACCTGGCGAATCTGCCGATTGAGCGCAAACATCGCCATGCCCGCGTACGGCAGCGTCGGGTCCAGCCCGCACCGCTCGTGCAGCGAATTCTCATACGGCACGCGCCCGACGCTGTCCCGCGCCGTCACCGCCAGATCGTCCGCGCCGGAAATCCACTCGAAGATCTCGCCGAGCCAGTCCGGGCCCGCCCCGCTTCTCCCATGAAAACAGGGCAGCACTCCCGGTGCATCCGGCCGCGGCAGGAGCGCCGGCGGCAGCCGGTCCGACTGCGGCCCCGGCGCCGGGATATTCGGCGCCCGGGCCACGTACCGCGCGCTCAGTGCGATGTCGCGCGCACCGCTCGCCGCAAGCCCATAGCAGAGCCGGGGGCCATCGCCGCCCTCGACCGGCCGAAAGCCGTACACGGCGCAGAACACGCGATAGGCGTACGACACGCGACGCCGCACCGTGGCGTCGATCGCCTCCCCGAAAACCAGCGACAACCTTGGCAGCTCGGACATGAGCACTGAGGGTACGATAACCGCCGCGCCGACGGCAACCTCACCGCGGCCCGTCACGGTGATGGCGCTACGCCCGGCGGCGACTCCGGTTCGCCCATCTTCCGCGGGCCCGTCCGCCTTCGCAAATGGGCTGACGCGAGTGGTCGCCGCCGCCCGCCGATGTATGCAGCCTGATTCCCACTGGGAGGCGCCGGCTGCGCGGCCTATAATCGCCGCCGCCGATAAGCGAAATGACTCAACTGGAAACGCCCAAAATCGTGTCCGCCAAACCCCCGCAAGCTCCGCGGCAGATCGACATCGACATCGTCGATGTCTGCGAGCCCCACGTCGAGACAGTGGCGAAGTTCCTCGTCACCGCTTTTCCCGATTACCTGGACGCCGCCCTCGGCGAGAGATGCCTGGCGAGCCTGCTGCGCGAGCGCTGCATGGGCCCAGACCGCAAGACCGTCTGCCGCATCGCCATCCGCAAGTCCGACGGCGCCTGCGTCTCCTGCTGCTTCTGCGGGTTGATCACGCCCGACGGCGACGCCCATCTGCTCGTCGACCGCGAGGTGGCCCGCCGCGAGGTCCGCCGCCTGATCTGGACGACGCCGGCGCTGTGGCGCTACATGCTGCGCTGGTTCTATCGCAAGCTGTTCGACCGTTCGAGCTACGAAGGACGCCCGCCCGGCGCCGGCATGGTCGCCTCGCACCTCGTCGTTCATCCCGATTGCCGCGGGTCCAACGTCGGCCGCGACATGATGCTCGACGCCGACGAAGTCGCCCGCCGCTACGGCGTCAGGCGTCTCTGCGGCGTCGTACACCGAGACAACTACAAGGCCGAGCGACTCTACGCCTCGATCGGCTGGGTGCGCAGCTCCCCCGAGGCTGCGCACTACACCGTCTTTTCCATGCACAAGGATCTGTGATCGCTATTGCGCGCCCGACCCGCCCTCGTCGTCGCGCTCGACCGTGCGCCGAGAACGCCGCGGCGCCCGCTGCGGCGTATCGCCGTCGGGGTCCCCCGTCGATCCGTCCGCGCCATCCTCCGCTGCCGCCTTTTCATCCGCAGCTTCGTCCGCCCCGTCGGCATCGGACTTCTTTTCGTCCTCGTTTCCGCGCCGCCAGGAGCCGGGTGACAGATCCAGCCCGCGCGACTGCGCCCGCGCCTGTACCGCCATGAAGTACTTGAACGTCTTGGCCTGCTTCTCCATGTTGGCGCTCTCGAAGCGCTCCTTGCGCTCCTCGCGCGTCGGCGTCCGCGGGTTCCGCCACCGATCTTCCATCTGATTCAGTTTGTCCGGGTTCTCCTTGCGCCACTGCTCCATGTCCTCGCGCATCTTCACCCATTCGTCAATCTGCTCATCCAGCACCCGGTTGCGGTCCTCGTCCGTCTTTGCCGCGAAATACTGGTTGACGACCTCCTCCATCCGCGTCTCCCACACCTCGCGCCCCGCCTCGCGCAGCTTCTCGCGCTCGTCCTCCGTCAGGTCCTCGCGCGCCGAAAGCTCCATCCACTCGCGCGGCTTCATCTTCTTCAGCGTTTCGACCGACACGTCCGGCCGCCCCGGCGCCGGCGCCGCCACCGCCGACTTCGCCGTACCATCGCCCCGGCCGAACATCGCCCAGCCGCCGCCCGCCAGCGCCACGACCACAATCGCCGACCCGATCAGCACCGCGTTCCGCCGTCCGTTCCCGCCGTCTGCCGTCATCAATGTCCCCTAAATGTTCTCCAGATCCGTCACGTGTCCGTCGGAGTACAGGTAGTTCGACGCCTGCTCCGCCCCCTTCTTGTTGTGAAAGCCCTGGTAGTCTGCGATCAGCCAGATCATGTTCTCCGCGATCGCCCGGCCCTTGAACGGCCGCGCCCACCAGTTGTCCGACCCCGTCTTGCCCGTCAATTCCGCGATGAAGTCCTTCAGCCGCCAGCCGCCCAGCGACGGATGCGGCTTGTAGCTCGATCCCTCTGTCGCAAAGTACGTCAGTCCGGTATTTGGATCGCCGCGTTCTTCATGCACGTTCTGCGGACTGTCGGCCGGGCACCTGAACACCTTCGCCTCCGCCAGCCCGTACGGCGACAGCACGTCAACCAGCCGCGGCCGCGGCGGATCACCCAGCGGAATCGATGGCAGCGACTCGCACATCGGGAATCGGTCGTCGCTGTCATTGAAGTACGCCCGCAGCCCGACGCCAATCTGCTTCAGATTCGTCGCGCACGCCGTCCGCCGCGCCACACGCCGCGCCTTGCCCAGCGATGGCACCAGCAGCCCGACCAGCAGGCCCAGGATCGAGATAACAACCAGTAACTCAACCAGCGTGAATGCACGGTGGTGGGTGCGGCCAAACATTCGAAACAGGTCCTACGCGACAGGTATTCGTTGCCACCAGTTTCAGCGTACGAACGCGCCAGGCGTGTTGCAACGAGCGTATCGCATGGACGAGTCGCGACAAACGTGCTGCAGCGGCCGGCTCACCGGCCACTGGAGTTTTGCACGCGCGCAGAAAAAAACCCCGCAGGGTCTCACCCCGCGGGGAATGGATTCAATAGTGTTCCGAAATCGGGTCGGCGGGCTACCGGCGCCGGCGGGTCATCGACGCCACGCCGCCAAAGGCCAGCAGCAGCATCGATGCCGGCTCCGGCGTCGAAATCCAGCCGCTGTCATCACCGTTCTCGCCAATCCCGCCCACGTGTGCGGCAGTCGGAAACGGCCCGTGCCCGCCGCTCTCCTGACTCAGAAAATCGAACGAATTCGCCGTCAGCGACCCGATCCCGGTCACTGTGTATTTGACCGACTCGCCAGCCCCAAACCGCCCGCTGGGCCCCCCACCGCTCGAAAACCCAACGAGAATGTCGAACTTGCCGTCGCCGTCCGCCATGAACGCGTTGATCCCGGTCGAAATCGTCGGATCAGCAAACGCGCCCACCTTCGTCGGCGCCGAGAAAATCAGGTCATCCGGATCCAGGGCCGGATCGAGATTGAGGTACCAGCCAAACACGAATTCACCGCCGGTGAGGTTGGTCGCCTCGAGCATGATGTCGACCGAGCCGGCCGACCCGCCGTCGTCGATCGTCACCGTCATCCAAGGTGACGCGCCCTGCGGCGGCGTTGCACCGCTGAACTCGATCGTCATGTCAAACTGGATCATCGTAGCGCCGGCACTGGCGGCGCTCAGTGACACTGCAAGCGCCCCGATGAGCGCGAACCGAGAGTGACGTAACATTCAGTCCCCCCTGACAAGTTGGTGACCTGGGTGCTTCTCTCCGACAAGGCTCCTACTGAGCGTTTCTCAGTATATCCGGCCACCCGCACTGCGTTCAAGCCCCCCGGCTCAATTGTCCCGTCAATTTTCCACTGACGATTTATGGGGCGCCCGTTATCGGCCCGATTTGTTTCAATCACCTCGTCGCGTAACTCGCGCTTCCTGAATCAGTTGTGGACGAGCCGAAAGGAAATGGCCACTCAGGCTACCCTTCGCTATCCGGGGTTTCGCTGCAAGCGCCGCCGAACTGTGACAATCGCCCCGCTCGCCTGCCGGCCGCGTGCGTCCGCCAATAGAGACACCACGTCGGCCACCTCGCCAGGGTCGAGGACTTGGTCCGCCGGGAGATCGGGGACGATCGAGCGGAGCATACGCGTCTCCACGGCACCCGGCGCCACTCCGAAGACCCGGATGCCCGCCCCGGCACCCTCCTCGGCCAGCGCCGTCGTCATCGTGTTCACCCACGCCTTGCTCGCTCCGTACACCGCCAACCCCGGAAACGGGTCGTACGCGGCCATGGACGAAATATTGATGATTGTGCCCCCGCCCTGTGCGACCATGACCGGCCACACCGCCCGGCAGAACTGAAACGGCGCCGTGCAGTTCACGGCCATCATCCGCTCAAACTCGCCATCCGGCGTCGCGTCTAGCGGCCCGGCGAAAACGTAGCCCGCGTTATTGCACAGCAGGTCAATCCGCCCGAACGCTCTCCGGCAGGCCGCCACGGCCGCTTCCACCTGCTCACGCTGGGTGACGTCCGCGACAAATGCCAGAAACGTCCCCCCGGCCGTGCGAACCTGTTCACCAGTCTGCGCCAATTCGTCCTCGCTCCGCGCGACGCCAGTGATCGCAAACCCATCCGCCGCCAGCCGCTCGCAGATCGCCCGCCCGATCCCCCGTCCGGCTCCCGTCACCAGCGCAGCGCGCTCGACCTTGCTCATCTCCGCGCCCTCCCCGACGTCTACCCGCGTTTCCGGCCCGCCCCGCTGCGTCGCCGAGCCGCCTTCTTCCGCCCCCGCGCCGGCGCCGACTTTCGCTTCGCCGCGCTGCGCGGCTTGCCCCTCTTCGCACCCCGCGATTTCGCTTTCCCCGGTGATGCATCCTTCCCTTTGCCCCGCCGCACCTGCCGCCGTTCCAACGCCTCGGCCAGCACCTGCTCCACGCGATCCACCAGCACGAACCGGACCTGCTCCTGGACGTCACGCGGCAACTCAACCAGATCGCGTTCGTTCCGCCGCGGCAGGATCACCGTCTGTATCCCCGCGCGCACGGCCGCCAGCACCTTCTCGCGGATCCCGCCCACCGGCAGCACCATCCCCCGCAGCGTGATCTCCCCCGTCATCGCCACGTCCGGACGGCTCGGCCGCCCCAGCAGCAGCGACACCATCGCCGTGAACATGCTCACGCCCGCCGACGGACCGTCCTTGGGAATCGCTCCCGCCGGCACGTGAATATGAATGTCCGTGTGCTCGATCCGTCCGGGCGAGATGTCAAAATCCTCCAGGTGTGACCGAATCAGGGAGTGCGCCGCGTGCGCCGACTCGCGCATCACGTCGCCGAGCTGCCCCGTCAGCATCACGCGCCCGTTGCCCTTCATCCCCGTCGCTTCAATGAACAGGATTTCGCCGCCCGTCGGTGTATACGCCAGCCCCGTCGCCACGCCCGGCACACTCGTCCGCATCGCCATCTCCGGCTCGAACTTCTCCGGCCCGAGATACTGCGGCAACAACTCCGGCGTAACCCGCTCTGATTCGATCTCGCCCCGCGCAATCTTCGCCGCCACGCCGCGGCACACCGAGCCGATCTCCCGCTCCAGCGTCCGCACCCCCGACTCGCGCGTGTACGCCGTGATGATCCGCTCCAGCGACTCGTCCGAGAACGTGATCTGCTGCTCCGTCAGCCCGTTCTCCTCGCGCTGCCGCCGCACCAGGTATCGCCGCGCAATCTGCAGCTTGTCGTGCGGGGCGTACCCCGAGATGTTGATTGTCTCCATCCGGTCGCGCAGCGCCGGCGGAATCGGGTCGGCGTAGTTCGCCGTGGCAATAAACAGCACGCGCGACAGATCGAACGGCACGCCGAGGTAGTGGTCGGTGAACGAATCATTCTGCCGCGGGTCGAGGATCTCGAGCAGCGCGCTGGCCGGGTCGCCGCGGAAGTCCTGCCCCAGCTTGTCCACTTCGTCCAGCATGAACACCGGGTTGTTCGAGCCCGCCTTGCGCAGCTCCTGAATAATCCGCCCCGGCATCGCGCCGATGTACGTCCGCCGGTGCCCGCGCAGCTCCGCCTCGTC
>CAZNDQ010000104.1:0-6204 GCA_964571825.1 uncultured Planctomycetales bacterium
GGGGGCGATCCCATTTGCGGGCGAGGACCTGCGTCAGGTGCTGCTCGGCGCCCCCAACGTCGGGCAGGAAACGTTGTCGAGATTTTTTCTGATTCACGTCACGCTGTTGCCGTGGGTGCTGGTGATCCTGATAGCGCTGCATCTGGTGTTGATGCGCGTTCACAACCTGGCGACGCTGGACGACGTCGGGCAGGAAAAGTCCTACCTTCCGGAGAGCGGCATTCCGTTCTGGCCCGTTCACATGGCGAAGGAGGGCGGCGTGGTGATGGGGTGCTTCGTGGTTCTGCTGACGCTCTCGGTCCTCGCGCCCTGGGAGATCGGGGAGCCTGCCGACCCTCTGGAGACACCGGCGGGAATCAAGCCGGAATGGTACTTTCTGCCAACCTACCAATTGCTGAAATATTTCTCGGGCACCATGGGGAAAATCATTGGAATCATGATTTCCGGTGTGCCGTTCATGCTCCTGTTTCTTTGGCCGTTTATCGAACGCGGTCCCGGGCGACATCCGCGGCGCCGGCGCTGGGCGATGCGCCTGGGGTATTTCGCCGTGTTACTCGCGTTGTTTTTCGGGCTGCTGGGTTATCTGTCGGAGACCACCTGGGAAGTCGCGAGTTGGAAATGTGAGTTTGACATGTACGGCGTTCCGCGCTTGAGTCGTTCGTGGGAATAGCGACGGCAAGGGGATCAGTAGAACGCGGGCGTTCCGGCGCTATTGCATCCGACTCTGGTCGCTGTGAGCCAACCGAACTGGCGCCGCCGGGCAACGCCAGCCCGTATCGAACGCGCTACGAATTGTGTGGACGTCCGCAGGTCGACGCGATCGCGGCAGCGCGGAACGGTTGCCCATTGGGTCATGCGTCGGCGATCGGGCGGATCGGAATGACTGCTATTGCGTCACTGTGTTTTTCGCGGTTGGTGGCGGCGCGTCCGCGTATCGCGGCCGGCAGGCGGAGTTCGGCGCGGGCCGTACGGCGCTGCGATTCGGCGGGCGGCCTAACGGGCAGGATAGGTAAGCCAGCCCATGGGGCGCCGTTTTTGGGTGGTGCGCGGAAATAATCGCCGATGCTATCGATGAGTCGGGAGTTTGACATCGGGCCCGGACTGGACAAGACTGAAGCGACGCCCGGGCGCCGGGCCGCGGGGGCAGACATCACCATTCGCTGCGATTGCTGGAGAGATCATGGCTGCTGTTGATCGATTGCGGGCGATCGGCCTGACGCGACCGGCGCTGGGGATGTTCGTGGTGTGCGCGCTGATGACGCAGCCGGGCATGATGTGCGAGCCGCAGGCGATGAACGGCGACGCGCCCGAGCCGGGTAACGACGGTGTCACAGGCAAGTACGTCGGCTCGTTCCGTTGCAGTCAATGCCATTCGATCTTTCACACGAACTGGCAGGGGACGTTGCACAGCCGCGCGCTGGAGGCGCTGGAAGCGATCGGGCAGGACAAGAACGCCGAGTGCCTTGGCTGCCATACGGTGGGATACGGCGAAGAGGGCGGCTTCGTCGACCGGGCGACGACGAACGTGCTGGCGGGCGTGGGGTGCGAAAGCTGTCACGGGGCGGGCCGCGCGCACGTGGACAACGTGAATGCCGTGGAACTCCGCCCGCCGACGGACATTTCGGCGGCGGTGTGCGGCCGGTGTCACACGGGCGCCCATCAGCCGAATTTCGAGCAGTGGGGCGCGTCGAAGCACGCGGTGGTGACGGAGGGGCCCGCGGCCAGCTTCACGGCCGGCAGCAGCCTGAACAGTTGCGGCGTCTGCCACTCGGGGGATTTCCGCTATCTGGCGTTCGTGCGGGGCGAATCGGTGCCCAACGACTACCTGATGGACGTCCCGCGGGAGGAGATGAACGCGATTGTGTGCGCGAACTGCCACGACCCGCACCAGCGGACGGGGAATGCGGCGTTTGCCGAGCCGGGGCGCGACTATCAGCTTCGCTACCGGCAGGTGGCGTATCCGGTGCCGTCGAACAGCATCGAGGACGCGACGAACCCTGAGCGGTTCAACATCTGCGGGCAGTGCCATCACAGCCGCGGGCGGACGTGGGTGGACACGTCGCGCGGGCCGCACTATAGCCTGCAGGCCAACGTCTACGCGGGCGAGATGCCGGTGCCGGCGGATACATCGCCGCTCGTGCCGACGGTCAATTCGGTGCACGCGCTGGCCCCGGAGCAGTGCGCCACGTGCCACATGTATCGTGAGGACTTCCAGAGCGAGCAATCACCGGCGATCAGCGGCCACTTCTTTACGATCCATTACAACGGCTGCATGGGGATGTTCGGGGGTGTCGGCTGTCACCCGTCGCCGGCGAACGCACAGGCGCTGGCCGCGGGACTCAAGTCCGGTTACGTCGTGCCGGGGCTGGATGCGATCGAGGCGGCGCTGGAGGACTGGGCGACGACGAATCACGCCGATGCCAATTACTGGAAGTACACGTCGGACGGCGGGCCGAACGCGGCGGGGCAGGCGGGCATTCCCAACAACATCAAGAAGGCGCGGTTCCTCTGGCACTACGTACACAACGATGGGAGCTACGGCGTGCACAACCCCGACTACACGAAAGCGATGATCAACGAGGCGATGAGCCAGCTTGGCATCTGAGCGGCGGGCGCCGGGGTCTGGTTTGTGGGGGTTTCTCGAGTGTGTGCGCGGGCGGTGCGGGCGGCGCGGATCACTCGAAGACCTTGTGCAGATTCGGCGCGATCTCGGCCGCGCGTGAGATGGTCAGGTTGAAGACATTTCCCTGCCCGTTGTGACAGCGGAGACAGACGAAATCGACGGTGACGGCGGCGCGGCCTTCGGCGTCTTTGACCACACGCGAACCGTCGCCGCTGAACATGTTGGCAAAACCCGCCGCGCCGCTGTTGATGCGGAAGATGTGCGAGCGGGTGTCGCCCATGCGGCCCATGGTGCCGACGACGTCGGCGGAGGCGCTGCTGAAGTAGCGGCCGGCGTAGGGCATGTGACAGCTCTCGCAGGTGAGCACTTCGCTGTAATCGCCGCGGACGAACACGGCGCCATCGTGCAGGGCCATGTTGTCTTCGGTGTGGCAGACGGTGCATTCGTTGCGAATCCCGCGCGGACGGTCGTAGGTGGTCGAGACGTGGGGGTCGTGGCAAAAGGTGCATTGGAAGCCGGCGTGGCCGCCACTGGCGAGCAGTTCGGGGTACTGTGCGTAGGCGACGACGTAGCCGTCGGCGGCGGGGATGATGTTGGCGTCGGCGTCGCCGTGGCACTGGCCGCAGCGCGCGGACGAGCTGTTGACGTAGATGTTGCGCGCGGTGGGGTTGGGGGCGTGTTTGGAGCCCGGGCCGTGGCAGGACTCGCACTGTGCACCGGCCTCGTTCCAGGTGCCGAGGATGCCCGCGCGGCCGTCCTGGAACTGCGGGTTGGCCGGGTCCTGCGGTACGGCGCCGGTGGTGTGGCAGCGGAAGCAGTCGAACGCGTAAGGCGTCGCGCCCGCGGCGGGCATGTAGCTGCCGAAGCCGGTCGCGGTGCCGTTGGGTGGGAAGCCGAGGTTCCACTGGGCGTCGGCGGCGAGAGAACCGTTTGTCTGAATGAAGCCGTTCTGATCGATGAAGAGAGCGGCCTTGCGGTAGCCGCCGATGACGTAGGCGATGTTGGACCAGGGCTGGCCGGCAGGCGGCGCGGGGACGCCGGCGCTGGTTCCCTCGGCGGGATAGGAGGGCGGCGCGCCGACGCCGGCTTTTAGCTGTTGAGCGTGGCCGTGAATCTGGTGCGTGGCAGCGTAGTCGGCGTGGCAGGCGGTGCAGGCGGCAGAGCCGATGTAGTTGGCACCGTCGTTGGTGGGGTCGGTCGAGTTGTTGAAGATGGAGAGGCCCTCGGGCTCAGCTTCGGGGCAGCCGACGAGGCCGAGCGGCAGCAATGCCGCACCGATGAGAGCGCAGCCGAGGGAAACGAAGGAGCGGGTGGGATGCCTGGCAAAGGCCATCAACGCGAATCCTTTCTCCGGCGCCTTGCGTGGACCCCTCGGCATTGATTGTACGTGGGACATGGAGTCCCTTCAAACGCGCACGAGGCAGGCGCGGCGGATCATTTGGCGTGGCATTGGAGGCAGAGGGTGGCGCTGGGCGTGCGCAGGGCGGCGTGTGCGTCGGCGGGGTCGTCCGATACGGCGCCGAGGGGCGAGGCGGGGGGAAAGAGTCCGGGCTGGTGCGGGTTGTGGCAGGTGTAGCAGGTGACGCGGTTGTCGGAGAGGGGCAGGTGCGGCGGGACGCGCGCGGGAGTCGCCGCGACCGGGAGCGCTGCGTCGTCGGCGTCGGCCGCGGCAGCGTGCTGATTCACCGGCCGGTCGACGTGGCCGCGCGGCGAGACGTCCCAGTGCTTCGCATGGCAGGTGAGGCAGAGCGCCGAGCCCTCGGCGTGAAGCTGGGGCGTGCCGCGGCGCGCACCGTCGGCGGTGATCTCGGGCGTGCGCGTGTGGCAGAAAGTGCAGGTGGCGGTGACGACCTGGCGGGAAGCGTTGAGGTTACGGTGCGGGCTGATGCGCCAGGATTCGGTCTGCTGGTGGCATTGGAGGCAGAGGTACAGGCGGTCGTCGGGGTCGAAGGCGCGGAGCATCGCGGCGTTGACGGCGGGGCGCCGGGCGGCGGGGTCGCAGTGGCGCTGGATGTCGTGACAGGACAGGCAGGCGAGCCGGCCGTTGTCGGAGGGCCAGCCGGCGGGCAGGACGATGCCGCGCGTTTCGGCGAGGCGGCCGACGGGGTGCGCTTCCATGCGGGCCTTGGTGCCGTCGTGGCAGCCGAGGCAGAGCTGGTCGACGGAGGCGGCGGCGAGGCGGTCGGCGCGGCCGTGGTGCATGACGTGGCAGGCGCTGCACTGCGTCGCGGACCAGTGGGGGTTCTCGGCGCCGGCGCTCGTGGGGCGCGGGCGCAGTTCGCGCTGCGCGGCGGCGGCCTCGGCGGAGGGGCTGCGGCCCCAGGCGTAGACGCGAACGCCGGGGCGGAGCAGTTGCTCGGCGACGAGGACGTAGTATTCGGCGACGAAATCGCCGGGAAGAGGCGGCGCTTCGAGCGGGCAGGTGCGGGTAATGCAGATGCCGCCGGGGACAGAGAGGCCGCCGACGGCGCTGGTCGGTTCGCCGAAGGCGAGGAGCGGGCGGCCGTCGGCGTCGAAGGCGTGGATGCGCTGGCTGGCGGCATCGACGACGAACACGGTGCCGTCGGGGCCGACGGCGACGCCCCTGGGTCGGCCGAAGGTGCCGACGCGGTTGCCGGGTGCGCCGATGCGGGCGACGGGGCGGCCCGAATGATCCAGTACCTGCACGCGGCAGTTGAGCATGTCGGCGACGGCGACCCGACCGTCGGGCAGGGCGGCCAGACCGAGGGGCGTGCCGAATTCGCCGTCGGCGGCGCCGCGCTGGCCAATGCTGCGCAGGTGCTCGCCCGAGTCCGTGGCGAAGATCTCGATGCGGTGGGCGGCGGCGTTGGCAACCCACAACTCGGCGTCGCGGAGGAGGATCGCGGCGGGGCGAAACTCACCGACCGGCAGCGCGTACTGGCCGATGCGGAGGCCGGTGGCGTCGTGGCGGAAGATGGCGGCCGCTTTGGCGTCGGCGACGAGCAGTTCGCCGCGCGGTGTGCGGAACGCGGCGACGGGCTGCGCCGGGCGCGGGTCGAGTCGGAGCGGCGCGAGGTCGCCCTTGTTCGTATCCCAGTGAAGCACGGACGCGAGCGCGGCATCGCAGACGATGAGATTGTCGCCGTCGGGGGAGACGCTGAGCGGGCGAATGAAGGCGAGGGGCGGCTCAGGCTCCTCGCCGAAGAAGAACTCGGCAAGACGGACATGGACGTCGCTGGGCGGTGGGCCGCTGCGCAGGTTGCCGAGGGCGACGGCGCGGGGCGGCTGGGGCGCGGGGGGATAGACGGTGTGGCGGGTGGTCGCGGAGCGGCCGCCGGGGCCGTGGGCGCAACCGGCGAGCCAGCCGGCGGGCGCAAGCAGCAGCAACAGCACGAGCGCAGCGGGCGCGGCCGCGCGGGTTCTGAGCAGGCGCCGGGCGTCAGGATTGGATTGCTGGCGAATCACGGTGCATACGCCTCTCAAAGCCGGTGGCAGGCCAGGCAGAGGCGGCTGCCGTCGTTTGACATGACCAGCATTCCGGGGTGGCGGTGCGTGTTGTGCGGATCGTGGCAGGAGATGCACTGCACGCGGCCGTCGGGGAGGCGAATCCGGCCGTCGGA
>CAZNDQ010000104.1:6214-10491 GCA_964571825.1 uncultured Planctomycetales bacterium
CTCAAAGCCGGTGGCAGGCCAGGCAGAGGTTTTTTCAGGCGACGGCGACCACCGGGATCTACACTCTTTCCCTCCTCGTCGCTCTTCCGATCTGGCGGGTGGTCGCGGAGCGGCCGCCGGGGAGGCGAATCCGGCCGTCGGACGTGACGCCGGAGACGGGGACGTATTTTCCCTCAGCCAGTGGGTAATTCACGCCAACGGGGTGGCTCTGGAGCGTTCCGGTGCCGACCCAGGAGGTGCCGAGGCGGTCGGCACCGCGGGTGGCGTGAGCGAAGCTGAAGACGTCGCGGGCGGTGACGCCGTCGTGGCAGCTCAGGCAGAGGAGTGTGCTTTCGTCCAGCTCTATGCCGAGAGACTGATAGGGGCGGAGCACGGCGAGGGTCTCGGGGCGTTTGTCGAGGAGGGGCGGGCGCGCGGCGGCGAGGTGGGGCGTGTGGCAGGGTGTGCAGAGGTCGAGGGGCCGGCCGGTGCCGTGGGTGAAGTCGTGACTGGTCCCGGCAATGCCCTGCGCCAGGCGGGCCTGGACGTCGGTGACGGCGCCAAGTTTGCCGGGGTCGTCGGCGGGCGGATGCGTCGCGTCGGCGGAGCGGGATGATGAGGATTGCGCACAGGATGCGGCGAAACCCGCGATCAGGGCCGGGAGCAGAACGACGACGACGCGGACGACGGGAGCGCCTCGATCGCTGAAGGGCGAGAAATGTTCGCGACGAGGTGATTGCATGCGGCCGACACCTTAATGCGCTGGCGCGCGCGTGTAAAGCGTCGGCGCGGCGAAACGTTGCTGGACATGCGCGGAGCAGCGCGACATACTTGGCGCGAGCGGCGTGCCGACGGTGGGCAGTTCTCGTTCCGGCTGCGCATGACGTATCCGCATCTCATTCTTGTGCTGGCCGGACTGGTTTGCGCGGCGCCTAGCGTCGGCGCCGCGACGGACGAACCGGGCCCACCGGGGACGAACGCACCCGAGCAAGCCGTCTCGCCTGATGACGCCGACCTCGACGAAGAGCGGGGCGCGCCGGATGCGCCGGCGCGGGAGACGACGGGCCCGCCGCCGAAGTACTTCAATCTCGATGAGCTGACGTTCGATCTGGGCTTTGAGTCACAAATGCAGCGGCGGCTGGTGCGGACGGACGCCCTGGCCTGGAACCGGCCGCGGCTGGCGCAGCGCAACAAGGAGTACCGCTTCGAGGAGACGCTGGGGCTGACGGCGCGGGGGAACATCCTCGGCGAGCGCGTGCTCCAATATGATGCAATGGTGCGCTGGGGGCTTTCGCAGGAGCGGTTCACGGAAGACGCGACGGGGCGGCGGTTCGAGGACACGCGGACGCCGCACGGGCAGGTGCTGGAGTACGACATCCGGCTGAATGCGTTCCCGGCGGGGAAGGTCTCGGCGACGGCGTATGCGTCGCGGCTGGACGATCGGATTCCGATTCCGTTTCTGCCGAGCCAGGAACGCACGCGCGAGAAGTACGGCATCGGGCTGTTCTACAACGATCCGCAACTGACGATGCGGCTGACGTTCGATCACCTCTTCGACCGCATCACGACGGACCAGAACTGGTACTACCTGAACGAGGAGGAGCAGGCGTCGGACTCGCTGCGTTACGAGGCGACGTGGCAGCCGTCGGAAACGCACTCGCTGAACCTCGAGTATGAGTACGAGCGGGAGAGCGATCAGTACAGCGGGACACGGACGCGGTTCGACACGACGCGGAACTACTTCGGGCTGACGGACGTGGTGCTGTTCGGGGAGGACAAGCGGAGCCGGCTGGACACGATCCTGCAGATCGAGAACGAGCGGGGCGACATTCCGCGCGACATTTACCAGTTCGGGCCGCAGCTCCGCCTGCAGCACACGGACAAGCTGTTCACGACGTACAAGGCACAATACCTCAAGCAGGATTACTTCGGGCTGGAAACCGAAACCTATCGCGGCGACTTCGGCATCACGCATCAGTACGAGGAGCTGCTGACGACGTCGCTGGGGCTGTACGGCCTGCAGCAGGACTCGGACGAGAACGCGGACGTGGCGGAGTGGGGCGGGCTGGCCAACTTCGCGCTGGCGAAGGAGAACCGCCTCGGGGTGTTCACGGCGAACCTCTCGTATCTGCACTCGCAGAGCGAGACGAGCAGCGCGGACCGGTCGGGTGTGGTGATCGACGAGGCGGTGACGTTCCGCGATCCGCTGCCGTCGTATCTGGCGCAGCGCAACGTGAAGCGATCGTCGATCCTCGTGCGCGACCCGAACAGCCTGCGCATCTTCCGCGAGGGGATCGACTACCGCGTCATCTTTGTGCGAGAGTACATGGCGCTGCAGCGCATTGCGACGGGTCTGATCGCCGACCGGCAGACGGTGCTGGTCAGCTACGCCTACGAACTCTACCGCGACTTCGACGTCTCGCGCGACCGGATCGATCTGCGGGTGCAGCAGGACTTCACGGGGGGGTTGACGCCGTATTACTCGATGAGCTGGCAGGATGAGCGGATCGACCCGCAGCGGCAGTTCGGCTTCGAGGACCGCAACATCAACCGGCACCGGGTGGGGCTGACGTATCGGCGGCCGCGCTGGTCGGCGGGCGGCGAATACGAGTACAACGACGACTCGATCGACCCGTACGAGGGCATGCACCTCAACGCCGACGCGATCCTGTATCAGGATGAGCAGCACCAACTGAACACGCGCGGGGCGGCGTCGTACCTGCGTTTCCGCGGCACGGACTATCTCGACAAGCGGTACACCGTGCTCGTCGATCTCGGGCTGACGCACCGCTTCGTGCTCGGGCCGCGGCTGGAGGCGAACACGTCGGCGCTCTATCGCTTTCAGCACGACTCGCTGTTCGGCGATACGAACGGAGTCGATCTGTCGACGTCGGTCGGGTATCGCATCGGGCTGTTTACGGTGCTGCTGGAGGCGGAGTACGACGTGCTCGACCTGCCGACGTCGACGGACGATTCGATCACGGTGTGGCTGAAAGTGCGGCGGGAGATTCCGGTGATCGGGAGGCCGCGGCGATGAGGTGGCACGCGGCGATCATGACGCCGGCGGCGCTGCTGCTGTCGGCGGCGGTCGGCTGCACGCAGCCGGTGGGTCCGGTGTTCCGCGAGGTGTGGCCGCCGGTGGAGTGGCCGTCGCCGCCGGACCGGCCGCGGATTCGTTACATCGGGGAGCTGACGGGCGAGCAGAGCCTGGGCAAGCCGCGGCCGTTTTCGCTTCGGCAGCTCATCGAGGGTCCGCCGCCGACGATCGGGTTTTCGACGCCGATGAGCGTGGCCGTCGCGGGGGAGCGCGTGTTCGTGGCCGACGGGCAGAATGGCGCAGTGCATGTACTTGATCTCGACTCGCGCGATTTTCACTCGATCGACCGGGCGGCGGGCGCGCCGCTGGCGTGGCCGATCGATGTGGCGCTGGCGGAGGGGCAGCTCGCGGTCGTCGACAGCAAGCGCGCGGCCGTGTTTCTCTTTGGCCTCGATGGGGGATATGTGCGGGCAATCGGCGAGGGCGTGCTGCAGCGGCCGGTGGCGGTGGCGTGGCACGAGTCGGCGCGGGAACTGTGGGTGCTGGACGCGGCGCTGCATGGCATCATTGTGTTCGATCGTTCCGGAAGCGAGCGGCGGCGGATCGGGCGGCGCGGGACGGGGGCGGGTGAGTTCAATTTTCCGGCGGGGCTGGCGTACCGGGCGCCGGTCGGCGTGGCGGTGGCCGATTCGATGAACTTCCGCGTGCAGATTCTGGACGGCGCGGGCGCGCCGCGGCGGACGTTCGGGCAGAAAGGCGACGCGGCCGGGGACTTTGCGTTGCCGCGCGACGTTGCGGTTGACAGCGAGGGGCACCTGTATGTGCTGGACAATCAGTTTGAGAACGTGCAGATTTTCGACGAGCAAGGCCGGCTGCTGATGGCGTGGGGGCGCGAGGGGCGCGGCCCCGGCGAGTTCTACCTGCCGGCGGGCATCTGCATCGACGAGCGGGACCGCATCTGGATCGCCGACAGCTACAACCGGCGGGTGCAGGTGTTTCAGTATCTGGCGGAGACGCCCGCGGGCGTGAGCGAGTGAGCGATGATGAGCATTCAACGAACAATGCGAACACGGCGGCGGCGAGCGGCGGCGATCGTTGCGGTCGCCGGCGTTCTCTCGGCATTGATCGCGGTCGTCCGCGCCGACGAGAGCATCATTCTCTCGCCGCACAACCTGTCGGCGACGGGGTTCGGGCCGGTGCGCGCGCTGACGGAGAGCGAGGTCTGCATCTTCTGTCACACGCCGCACAATGCCGACCCGCG
>CAZNDQ010000105.1:0-10471 GCA_964571825.1 uncultured Planctomycetales bacterium
TCGACGCAGGAGACCCGGCGTTCACGGAGCGCGCCGGCGGCATCGAATCGGCGGACGGCCCTCGGGCGAAAGGGACTCGCGCGCGATCCGAGTCAGATGACTGGCGGCAACTGCACCTCGGCGTGCGGCGGCGCGGGGGCTGGAGCGTGCTGGCGCTGGACATAGCGCTGCTGGGCCTGGTGACATACGCGGCGGTACGGCAGCAGGGGCTGTCGTGGACGGCGTATGTAATCCTGGCGATGCAGGTGTTGCGCTGGATGCCGCCGCATCGTTGGTTCGGCCTGCTGCGCGGCGAGTGGCTGGCCGTGCCGGGCGGGGTTGTGGTACGTCGTCCGGTGCGGCGTTCGGACGGCTGGCAGGTACACCTCTTTGTGCGCGACGGGGCGGTCCTGTCCGCGGTTCGCAGCACCGGAGACCATTGGACGCTGACCGTTGCCGACGCGGCGGAACACGCCCAGACGACCGTGATGCGCGAGGAGGCAGAGTTCCTGCTGCGGGCGTGGCTGAGCCCGCTGCGCCCGCCGCCGCTGGAGCGGATGAGCGACCTGACCTGAGCCGCGCGACAATAAGACGCGGACTGGCGACACGTGGCAAACCCACTCCGTGCGATTACAATTCCCATGTGTCGGCGTGCGAGCCGGGCCGACGGGCACCCGCGTTGAATCCCACACATTTGAGCGCGTACTGGAGGGTCCGATGGTCACTGACTGTGTGCGTACCGGGCGATCGGCGATGTTTCGTGCAGCCATTGTCTGCGCGCTGATGCAGTGTTCAGTGCTGGCGACACCGATCGACCGCGTCGGCGAGAAGCTCGAAGACGTACAGCTCAGGACGTTGCACGGCGAGAGCGTTTCGCTGATGCAGTTTCACACCGGCGATGTGCTCGTCATTGCGTACACCGGCCGCGGCTGCCCGATCTCCGGGCGGTATGCGCCGCGGCTGGAGGAGCTGGCGCAGGAGTATTCGGGCAAGGGTGTGCGTTTCGTCGGCATCAACGCCAGCCCGCAGGACGGGCTCGATTCGATCGCGGCGGAGATCAAGGAGTTCGGCATCACGTTCCCGGTGCTGAAGGATGCGGATCAGGCACTGACCCGGCAGCTCGACGCGCTGACAACGACAGAGGTGTTCGTCGTCGACAAGGAGCGGCGCATCCGCTACCGCGGCGCGGTGGACGACCAGTTCGCGCTCGGGGCGGCGCGGACCGAGCCGAACAACCGCTATCTGGAAAAAGCGATCGGCGACGTGCTCAAGGGGCGCGATCCGTTCACGCTACGTACGGCTGCGCCGGGCTGCCGCATCACGCGCGTCCCGGCGGCGGGCGGGGAAAAGAAGGACGCGGCGATCACGTACTCCGGGCGCATTGCCGGCATCATTCAGGACAACTGCCAGCAGTGCCACCGGCCCAAGCAGATCGGGCCGTTCCCGCTGATGACGTACGAGGAGGTCGCGGGCTGGTCGGCGATGATCCACGCGGTGGTCGAGGACGGACGAATGCCGCCCTGGAACGCCGACAAGGCACACGACGGGCAGTTTTTCAACGAACGCAAGCTGCCCGACGAGGACCGGGCGGCGTTGCTGGCGTGGATCGACGCGGGGATGCCGCGCGGTAACCCGGCCGAGGACCCGCCGGAAAAAGCGTGGTCCGAGCGGTGGCGGATCGGCAAGCCGGACAAGGTGTTCACCGTGCGCGAGATGTTCACCTGCCCGAAGGACGGCGTGGTGGAGTATCAGTATTTCCTCGTGCCGACGAACTACAAGGAGGACCGCTGGATCACGGCGATGGAATGCCGGCCGGGGGCGGAGGACGTGGTGCACCACATCCTCGTGTTCATCCGCGATCGCAATAAGCCGGAGAACAACCTGCAGCGCATCGGGCTCGAGGACGGCTTCCTCGCCGGGCAGGTACCGGGCGACATCCCGCCGACGTTCAGCCCCGGGTACGCGAAGAAGCTGCCGGCCGGCGCGGACCTGATCTTCCAGGTGCATTACACCCCGAACGGGAAGGTGCGCAAGGACCGGTCGAGCATTGCGATGAGTTTCACGACCGAGCCCGTGGAGTACGAGGTGCGAACGCGCGGCATCTACAACGACCAGTTCGAGATCCCGCCCGGCGCCACGGACCACGAGGTGCGCGCCGAGCATACGTTCGACAAGGACGTGCTCATCCTCTCGCTCTATCCGCACATGCACTTCCGCGGCAAGTCGTTCCGCTACGTGGCACACCTGCCGGACGGGACGGAGCAGACGCTGCTCAACGTTCCGCGGTACGACTACAACTGGCAGGAATCGTACATCCTGAAGGATCCGGTGCGGCTGCCGAAGGGGACGAAGCTGGAGTGCATCGCCGTTTACGACAATTCGTCGGAGAACTTTGTCAATCCCGACCCGAGCGTCGCGGTGAAGTTCGGCGAGCAGTCGTGGGAGGAGATGATGATCGGCTACATCGACTACGTCTTCCCCGAGGAGCGCGCGGCGCAGACGGCGTCGGCGGCGTCGAAGTAGCGCCGTTCGGCGCAGTGAGCCGTGATCCAGAGAACGCGGCGTCAGGAATGCGTCGGCGTTACGGCCTCTTCAAGCTTCTTCCCGAGGTTGCGCAGATAGTTGTCCATCGTCGCGTGGTGCGAAAAGACCGTCCGCGACAGGAAGCGGAAGATCACGTTGTAGATTTCACCGTCCTCGGTGATGCAGAGGGTGCAGCCGTCGGCGTCGGGCGTCACCTCGAAGGTCCAGGACCCGCCGAAGGGCAATTTGTCGTCGGCGATGCGCGTCACCATTCGGCGCGGCGGCTCGAAGACTTCGACTTCCATCGGCATTCTCCCGTGGTTTGACGTTTCCACCCAGACGGGGTGGCCGTTGCGGTCGGGCCCACGCTCGACGCCCTTGAGTTCGGGTCGCCAGGACGGCGCGGCGGCGAAGTCCGTGATGACCGCCCAGACCGCTTCCGGCGGCCGGCGAAACCGCGCCATGCTCGAGGCGACGTGCCCGCGCGGCATGAGCGCGCCGATGATGGCGACGAGCACGACCAGCGCCACGATCACCGCGACTGCGATGAGCACCCATTTCATGATTGCCTCCGGGTCTTTGGCGTCAGAGTAACGGGACGGCGCGGCGACCGCGCCGCAGCGACGGACCCGAGAATTCGCGGCTCTGCATCAACTCCGTCGCCGCGCGGGCCAGCAATCCCAGCCCCTCCACGGCACGCGAGCGCTCCTCTGCGGTCAGGCGCAGCAGCAGCGACTCCACGCGCTGCGGATCGAGTACCGACTGGGCCTCCTTGATCCGCTCGCCGGCGGCGGTCAGCCGCAGTTGGACGCGACGGCTGTCGTGTGGATCGCGCTTGCGGCGGACGTAACCGCGCCGCGCGAGGCGGTCGACGGTGAGCGACATCGTCGAGGCCGTCACGCCCATGTGCGCGGCCAGGTCGTTCATGCCGGTCGGCTCGACGTCGTCAAGGTGGTCGAGGACGCTGGCCTGGTGCGCGCTGAGGACGCGGCGCGTCTGCGGATCGCGTACATGCCGGCGGTGGCAGGCGAAGAAGATGCGGGGATACAGCTCCATCAACCGCCGGGCCGGCTCGGACGTGGCCATGTCTGTTTGTACCCGATTTATTTTGGTTTGTCAAATCAAAATTTCTGGCTGGGGCGCCGGCGGACGTGATCGCAGGGGAGCCGATTCGCCGGCCCGTCGCGGCCGGCTACAATGCCCGACCGAGCGCCGCGCTGCCCGCGGCGCAGATTCCTACGGCCCCTGTGGATTGGAAACACTTGACCGTACACGCGACCCCAGCCCGTTCGACAGACGTCCTCGCCATTAGCTTCGGCACGAGCGTCGTGATGTGGACGATCGGGTATGTCGCGCGCATGCCGCGACTGGTCGCGCCGAGCGTCGCGATCGGCGTGCTGCTGATCGTGTGCCTGCTGGTCGGTGGTTTTGTCTGCGGCCGCTACACGCTGCGCGGGTGGCGCGGCGGGGCATGGGTCGGGCTGCTCAGTTCGCTGATCAACCTGCTGGTGCTGGCGAGCCTCGTCAGCGGACACGAGCCGAATACGATCCGGCCATCCGCACTGTGGTGGCTGCCGGGCTCGCTGCTGGCGGGTGTTGTGCTGGGTGCGCTCGGCGCTGCGGTCGGCAACCTGATTCCAAGCGGAGTGCAGCGGCCGAACTGGCCCGCGGGGCTGGCGCGCGTGACAGCCGCGGCGACGCTGCTGCTGCTGGTGGCCGGAGGCATCGTCACCAGCACCGACAGCGGGCTGGCCGTTATCGACTGGCCCAACTCGTACGGCTACAACATGTTTCTCTATCCGCTGGCAAAGATGACCGGCGGAATCTACTTCGAGCACTCGCACCGGCTGCTGGGCGCGCTCGTCGGTCTGACGACGCTGGTCTTCGCCGTGCATCTCCAGTTCGTCGAGCCGCGGCGCTGGGTGCGGCGGCTGGCACTGGCGGCGCTGGCGCTGGTCATCGCACAGGGGGTGCTCGGGGGTTTGCGCGTAACGGGACGGCCGACGCTAAGCGCCGACCCAGGCGCAATGAGGCCGAACATCGTCTTTGCGATGATCCACGCGGTGCTGGGGCAGGTGTTCTTCGGGTTGCTCGTGGCGCTGAACGTATTCCTCGCCGCGACCTGGCAGCGGCCAGCGGAGCCGTTGCGCCGGCCGACGGCGGCCACCGACCATCTGCTTACGGTGCTGCTGGTCGCGGCAATCCTGGTGCAACTGGTTTTCGGAGCGGTGCTGCGGCACGTCGCGGGTGGACTGACGCTGCACATCGTCATGGCGATGGGTGTGCTGCTGCTGGCGGTGCTGTGCGGGGCGCGGGCATGGGCCTGGCACCGCGAGCGGCCGCCGCTGAACCGGCTGGGGCCGACGATGGTTTTCCTGACGATCTGGCAGGTCGTGCTCGGGATGCTGGCAATGACGGCAACGGGCGTCATCGGGATGAAATTGCTCAGCGGTCCGCCGGAGGTCATCCTGCCGACGGTACACCAGGTGATCGGCGCGATCCTGCTGGCGCACGCGGTGCGGATGATGCTATGGACGCGGTTGCTGGTACGGCCCGGGCAAGTCCTGCCGGAGGCGCCGCCGATCCCCGATGGGGCCGTGCACGACGCTGCGTGAGCCGAGCAAGCCGACGCCTGTTATCTGATGACGACCGAACGCGCTCAGGTGCCGATGTTCGTCGCAAAGGTGTTGAAATCGACGAGATTGACGATGCCGTTGCCGTCCATGTCGCTCGCGTTCCAGGCGGCCGCGTCACAGGTCGGCGGTTCCGGCGCCGAGAGCCCGAAGCAGGCGCTGAACGAGGCGAAGTCGATCAGGTCAACGTCGCCGTCGCCGTCGATGTCGCCTGGCAGTGATGACGGCAACGTGGCCGTGCCGTGAACCGATCCCGTCATGCGGAGCGATCCGATCGTCGTCGTCTTCGATTCGAGCGGCACAGTGAGGTCGAGGTCGGAACGGAAATCAAGGACGTTGCCGTTTACCGTCACTTCACCGGAGATGGAGTCCGCGAGTACGGTCCCCTGCTGCGAGAGGTCGAGCGCGGCGGCGCAGGGCACGCCGGAGTTCGTCAGGAAGACGCAGATCAGCGTGCCGGAGGGCACGGAATAGTTTGCCGTGCCGCTGGGATTCGTCGGAACGTCGAGAAAGGTGAACGCGTCACTCAGTAGCGGCGAGGGGCCGAAAGGTACGCCGGGCTGGGCATAGTCGACAGTCGCGTTCTGGATGTCGGCGGTGATTGTGCCCAGCGCGCCGAAGTTGATGACAAAGTTCATTGTCTGATCGAGGCTCAGATGGAAGTCGTGCAGCAGGATTTCCGTCGGAACATCGTACGCGTCCAGCTCGATGTCGGTTGAACCGCTGACGGTGGACTGGTCGACATCGCACACCTCGCCGCCCAAGGGGCTGTTGACGCATACGGTGACGGAAACGTCGCCGCTGTCGAGGATGACCTCGATCGGCTGGCCGAGCGTGTGCCGGGATGGGATGACACAAAGGACCGCTGCCAGAATCGTCGCGCGCATGCATCTATCCTCCACGCTGTGAACGATGATCTTGAGTACCTTTGAGGCGATTTCACGGCCCGCCGCGGTGGGCGGGAATCGAGGCGGCCCAGCCTCGACGTACCCCGGATTATACCCGATCGGCGAGTCGTTTTGGCGGCGCGGTCCGGGTTTCCTAAAATGTCCGCGAATGTGCCTGGATTCGGCCGTTTCGATGAAACCTCGCCGGTTCCGCGCTCGTCTATGAGGTATCCCCGGCGGACGCAACGGAAAACCGCCGGACGACTCGAAAGGAATCCATGACGATTTCCGCCCGCCTCGGCCTGGTAGTGCTTTTGATACTGACTCTGCTTGAGGCCACTGCAGCCGCGCAGATTCCTGGACTGCCCTCGCGTGAGCCGGCCGCGCCGGAGTTGAGCGTCTCGGTAGTCAGTGCGCCGTCGGGCGCGCCCCGCGCAGCCACTTCGCTCGTCGTCGGGATCGGTATGCCGTCGGGTACTTACATTGACCGAAAGAACATCCGGGCCGAGGTGCTCGAACCGGCCGGGTGGGAGATCGGGGCGCCGCGGACGCCGCCGGGCAGAATCAAGCAGGTCGCGGGCGAAGACTTCGAGGTGTTGACGGAGCCGTTCGAGGCAGCGTTTCCGCTGACGATTCCGGCGGGCGTAGCGCCTGGGAGCGCGCCGCTGCGCATCAGACTGTGGTGCGTCACCTGTACGGGCGACCGCTGCATCCCGGTGGACAAGGAAGTCCTGTCGAGTGTGACAATCATGGCCGCCGGCCAGGCCGGCGCGCCGACGCTGGAGAAGGCGCGCACGGGCGATGCGGCCGCAGCGGGCGGCAGCTTCTCTGAACGTGTGGCCGGACGCCTGACGGCCAGCCTCGACGGTGGTTCGATCCTGCCGGCACTGCCGCTGGCGCTGTTTGGCGGGCTGCTGCTGGCGCTGACGCCGTGCGTGCTACCAATTGTGCCGATCGTCGTGAGCGTGCTGGTTGGCGGCGGAGAGAAGCCGCGCGGGCGGCGCGTCGTCAACAGCGTCGTCTACACCATCGGGTTGGCGCTGGTATACGCGGTGCTCGGGCTGGTCGCGGGGTTGACCGGCGGGCTGGTCGGCGCGCTGCTGCAGCACGTGGCGGTGCTGATCGCGTTCACCGCGATGTTCGGCCTGCTGGCGCTGAGCATGTTCGACGTATACGAGCTGGCGATGCCGGCCGCGCTGCAGGCGAGGCTTCAGTATCAGGGCAAAGGCGATCTGGCCGGCGCGTTCGTCATGGGCCTGGTCTCGGGGTTGATCGCGTCGCCCTGCATCGGCCCGGTGATCGCCGGCGTGCTGGCCTGGATCGCCAAGACGCAGAACCCGACGTTCGGGTTCGTCGTCCTGTTCACGATGGGTTGCGGTCTGGGGTTGCCGTTCGTCGCGGCCGGCGCGGTGGGCGGCGCGATGCTGCGGCCGGGAACGTGGATGAACAAGGTGAAGAAGCTGCTGGGGGCGATGCTGCTGATCGGCTCAGCCTATTTCGCCGACCTGGCCGGCGGATGGCGGGGGCTGCTGATCGCGGCGGGAGTGTGGGGTGCGGTGCTGGTTGTCGGCTATCTGGGCTGGGCGAAATCTGAACCGGGCGGGCTGCGGCGAATTCGCCTCGGCGGGCTGTGGCAGACGGGCGTTTGGGGGCTTGTGCTGTGCCTGGTATTCGGCGCGGCGGTGCGCGGGCTGCCGGCGCGGGACGTCGGCGGCGGCGAGGCCGGTCACATCGCCTGGCGAGACGACCTGGATACCGCGCTGGCCGAAGCGGCCGCACAGAAACGGCCCGCGATCATCTACTTCACCGCGGACTGGTGCATACCCTGCCGCGAGATGAAGGGGACCACCTTTGCCGATGCCTCAGTAATCCGGGAGTCGGAGCGGTTCATTCCGATTATGGTGGACCTGACCAACCGCGGCGACGCGCGACTCAAGAAGCTGACGCGCGACTACGGCATCGTGGGTCCGCCGGTGCTGATCTTCACCGATGCGCAGGGCGTGCTGGCCCCGCGCGGACCCGACCGCATCACCGGCAAGGTCGACGCCGAGGGTTTCCTGGCCAAGCTGCGCTCCATTCACTAGTATCCCGCCGGAACGACACGTCACACTGCCCGTTCAGAGGCCCGGCCGATGCGCATCGACGTACTGACGCTGTTTCCCGAGGTGTTCGATCCGTTCCTCGGTTCCAGCATCGTCGGTCGGGCGCGGAGCGCGGGCCTGATCGAGATCGTCTGCACCAACTACCGCCAGTTCACGCATGACGTACATCGCACGGTCGACGACAAACCGTACGGCGGCGGACCGGGGATGGTGCTCAAGTGCGAACCGGTATTTGCGGCGGTGCGGCACGTCGAGGCCGGGCGGGAGCCGCCGCCGCTGCGGATCATGCTCACGCCTCAGGGCCGGCCGCTGACGCAGGAGATGGTGGCGGAGTTCGCGCGTGTGCCCGGACTGGTGCTGATCTGCGGGCATTACGAGGGATTCGATGAGCGCATCCGCATCGGCCTGCAACCGTTCGAGGTGTCGCTCGGCGATTACGTGCTGTCGGGCGGGGAATCGGCGGCGATGGTGCTGATCGACGCGGTGACGCGGCTGTTGCCGGGCGCGCTGGGGGGTGAAGAGTCGCTGACGGAGGAATCGTTCAGCGACGGGCTGCTGGAGTATCCGCAGTACACGCGCCCGGCCGAGTTCGAGGGGATGCGCGTGCCCGACGTGCTGGTTTCGGGCGACCACGGCAAGGTGGCCGAGTGGCGGCGGCGGCAGCGGGTCGAGCGGACGACGCTGCGGCGTCCGGACCTGCTGGACCGTCCGCCGGCCGGGCATCCGTAGGGAGTGAGGGGCGCTGCCGCCGGGCATCCCCCCGCTGCCGGGTGTGGAACACCACATTTATCGGTCCTTGTACTCTAACCCGCTTGGACGCTCTGGACAGGCTTGCCGTCCCAACATAAACTTGCTGGTCTGCGTCCGCGTCGCTGGCCGGGTGTCGGTTCGGCGGTCCAGGGATGAATCGAGAACCACTGCGCTGCATCGTGTCGGAGCCTGACCATGCGAAACCGCCTCATCGGCATCGTCGAGCAATCGTATCGGAAACCGGAGATCCCCAAGTTCCGCATCGGTGATACTGTCTCGGTCAGTGTGAAGATCGTCGAGGGTGACCGCGAGCGGATTCAGAACTTCATCGGCGTGGTGATCGGGCGGCGCGGCGCGGGCCTCTCCGAGATGTTCACCGTCCGCCGCATCGTCAACAACGAGGGCGTGGAGCGGACGTTCCCGCTGCACTCGCCGAAGATCACGGCGATCGAGGTGCAGCGTTCGGGCAAGGTGCGGCGGGCCAAATTGTACTACCTGCGTCAGCGCGTGGGCAAGGCCCGCAAGCTGCGCGAGCGGCGCGTGGCGCGGACGAACAAGACGCAGGGCGGATCGGCGCACACGGAAAGCGGCGCGGAGCAGGAGCAACTCGTCCACGTCTGAGCGCGGCGGCGCCGGCAACGGTGCGCCACACCGGTATTTGCAGATTTCGCGGTACGAGCCGGGCGCCAGCGAGCCGGCTCGCGTTCTTTCGGTCCGGATCGCAATGGTGACAACTCCATGCCGGCGGACCCCAGACAGGCACTTGGCCGGGACGGCGAGAAAGCGGCCGAAAAGTTCTTGCGCAAGCTCGGCTACCGCATTCTCGGGCGGAACATCCGCTTTCCTTTTGGCGAGCTGGACCTGGTGGCACTGGACGGTGAAATGCTGGTCTTCGTCGAGGTCAAGGCGGGGCGCAGTGCCGACGCGCTCCACCCGGCCGATCACGTCACACCCGCGAAGCGGCGGCGCATGCGGCGTGCGGCCGAACATTTCATGCAGATCAAGCGCATCGAGCATCTGGCGGCGCGATTTGACGTATTGAGCGTTCTGCTGCCCGAGCGCGGGCGCGCCACGGTTGAGCACTTTCGCGACGTGGATTGACGGAGTGCCTACCCGGGCGGCGCCTGTACCGGAGCCGGCTGCGTCGTCGTGGGTGTTGCTTCGAGACGCCGAATTAGTCGATCCGCTGCCTGTACGCCCGGGCGATACCAGGGCACTTTTTCCGCAATCTCCTCGTATGCCAGGTGCGCCTCACGCAGGTTCCCGGCTGCCTCGCACTGCGCACCTTGCTGCATGAGACCACGCACCCACGTGAGCGTCCCCAGGCTGGTCTGCGCCGGCACCAGGCCGGGCGCCTTGCTCAGCGCGAGGCGATACTGCTCCTCCGCGCGGTCAAGGTCGCCGCGCTTGAACAGCGCATTGCCAAAGTCGTTGTGCACTGAATACGGTGCGTCCGGCGTCGCCGCCTGCTCGAAGTGGTAGATGACCTTGTCGAGGTCGTCGATGCGCGAATAGGCCAGCGCCAGGTTGGCGTGCGTTTGCACGTAGTTGGGAATACGCTTGAGCACGGCGTGGTAGTGCTCGATGGCTTCGCGCA
>CAZNDQ010000106.1:0-10460 GCA_964571825.1 uncultured Planctomycetales bacterium
TTTCGCGAGTTCGTCTTCTGGAAACAGTTTGCCGCGCGGGAGCTGTCGCAGGGAAACCTGCCGCTGTGGAATCCGCACGTCTTTGGCGGGATTCCGTTCCTTGGCGGGTTTCAGGCGGGCGTACTGTATCCGCCGAACCTGCTGTTCGTGGTGCTGCCGGTGGCGCGGGCGCTCAACTGGCTGATCGCGCTGCACCTGTGGCTGGCCGGGCTGGGGATGTACGTGTGGGCGCGGCGGCGCGGGGTGTCGAGGCCGGGAGCGACGCTGGCCGGGCTGGTGTTCATGTTCTCGGCGCCCGTGGCCATGCGGATACTGGCGGGACACTTCAACACGATCTGCTCGATGGCATGGACGCCGGTGGTCTTGATGGGCGTGGACGGGCTGTTCATGGCGCGGCAGCGAATCCTGGCGGTGCTCATCGGTTCCGGGGCGGTGTGCATGCAGATCCTCGCAGGTCATCCGCAGACGGTGTACTTCACGGCGATCGGCGCGGGGCTTTTGTGGCTGTGGCGGTGGCTCTCGGCGTGGCGGCGGGAGGGGCAAACGGCGCGCAGCGCTCTGGGGGAGTTGGCCGGGTTTGTCGCGGTTTTCGGCGGCGGTGCCGCGCTGGCAGCAGCGCAACTGCTGCCGGGCATCTACGAGGCAGGATTCACGGTGCGGGCGGGCGGGCTGGCGCGCGGCATCGCGGCGATGTTCTCGCTGCCGCCGGAAAACCTGGCGACGCTGCTCGTGCCGGAGATGTTTGGCGAAATGGTCCGCGTGCCGTACTGGGGTCGGTGGTACCTGTGGGAGATGTGCGCGTTCGTCGGCGTCGGATCGTTGGTGCTGGCGGCGTACGGGCTGGTGCGCGGCGCACGTCCGGCGCGAACGGCGTTGGCGTGGCTGCTGGGCTGCTCAATCGTGCTGGCGCTGGGGGCATACTCGCCGCTTTGGGGCATGCTCTACGAGCTGTTGCCGGGCTTCGACCGCTTTCGCGGCAGCAGCAAATTCATTCTGCTGGCGGCGGCGGCGCTGGCGGTGCTGGCGGGCGCCGGTTGGGATGCGCTGTGCGCGAGTGGTGCCGCGATGCAGGCGCGAGTGACCGCAAAGCAATCGCTATCGCGCGCGCCCGGGGCGTCACGCCGCCGGGTCAGCGCTCCGCTGATCATCGCCGCCGCCGGGCTGGTGCTGCTCCTCGCGGCCGCGGTGCTGCCGCGCGAGATGTCGGGGTGGATGGACTGGATGCGGCAGAGCAACGAAAGCTACTTCTACGGTTCGCGCGCGGCACTCGATCCGGAGTTGCCGGTCGTCGCCTCACGGCTGGCGCGGCTGGGGTGCGTCATCGCCGGCGGGACGCTGCTGGTTTGGGCAAGCCTCTGGCCGGCGGCGCGGCAGCGTGGTGGGATAGCGTTGTTGCTGCTGGGGCTGGCCGCGATTGAACCGGCCGGATTGATCCGTTACACGCGCACGACGTTCGACATCCGGCGCACGCAGCTCCCGCAGCCGATCGTCGAGTACCTGCAACGGCAGCCGGGCCAGCCGCGTGTGCTGATGCCGCTCGGACTGCCGGAGAACGCACCGATGTCGTGCGGGCTGTTCGGCGTCTGGGGAAGCGATCCGGGAGTATTGAAGCGCTACGCGGAGTTGCTGGCGTGGTCGCAGGGGCGCGATCCGGACGACGCAACGCAGTACCTCTCGTTCGAGCGGTACAGCCCGGCGCTGCGCCTGTTGCGGGCGGAGTATCTGCTGCTGCCGACGGGGATCGACCCGCAGGGCAGCCCGCTGGTGATGCAGGCTGAGGGGCTGTCGCTTTACCGTTTTCCGCCGGCGTTGCCGCGGGCGCTGGTCGTGCACCGCGCGCGGGTGATCCCGGACCACGACGGGCGGTTCGCGGCACTGCGGGCCGAGCGGTTCGATGCGGAAGCCGAGGTGATCCTCGAGAGCGAGCCGGTGCCGGCGCCGGCGCCGCTGCCCGTTGGTGCGGCCGCCGCGCCGGTCGACCTGCGGGACGTGTCGTCGGACGAAATCGAAATCAACGTCGCGCTGGAGCGGCCGGGGATACTTGTCCTGACGGATGCCTATCACCCCGGCTGGCGCGTCGTTGCGCGACCGGGCAGTGCGCAGGCGTCCTACACACTGCTACCGGCGAATCACTGTTTGCGGGCGGTGCCGCTGTCGGCGGGCGTGCATCACCTCCGCATGCGCTACGTGCCGCGCGCGTTCGATGTCGGGTGCGCCGTCTCGATCGTCGCGGCAATCGCCTGGATCGCGGTGTTCGTCAAATGGCAGCGCCGCATGGGGAGGGCCACCGTTGGCGCGAAATGAGGCGGCGATGATGACGGCATCGGCCAGGCGCTGGCGCCCGTGGGCGGCCGGCGCGATCCTCGTCGCCTGCGCCGTGCCGCTCTTTGCGGGGCTGGGCCATTACCCGCTGTGGGACGACGAGGCGACGACGGCGATGGTCGGGCGCAACGTCCTGCGCACTGGCGACACGTCGGCCGTCGTCGGGCACAACATCATCGCCTATCGCGGCGGGCGCGAGCTGGAGAACCTGAAGATCCGCTACCTGCCACCGCTGCAGTACTACGCGGTGGCGGCGTCGGTGGCGGTGCTCGGCGACTCGAACTTCGGTGTACGCTTCCCCTTTGCGCTGGCGGGGCTGCTGACGGTGGTTGTCGTCGTGCGCTGGCTGTGGCGCGCCGAAGCGGGCCCGGCGACGTGGGCAGGGCTGGGAATCGCGCTGGCGTGCAATGTCTCGCTGTTCCTGTTTTGCCGGCAGTGCCGCTATTACGGGCTGGCGCTGCTGCTCACGGTGCTGGTCGCCTATCTCTATTTGCATTGGAACGGGCGGCGGAGCGGGCTATGGGTGCTGGCGCTGGCGTCAGTGGCGCTGCTGGCGGCGCAGTACCTCAACTACTTCGCGCTCTATGCGGTGATAGCGCTGGATTATGCGGTCTGGCAGAGGCGGCGGGCGCGGTTGCGGCCGGGCGACTGGGCCACGCTGCTGCTGCCGCAGATCGTGCTCGGCGGGGCGATTCTCCGGGTGTTCAACCCGCTGGCCAAACAGGTCGTCGACGAAGAGCAACTGTCCTGGCTGACGGCCAAGGCGACGCTGCTGTGGTGGACGCTGCGCGATCTGAACGTGGCGGAGTTCGGGCTGGGCGTATTGCTCGCGGTTGCACCGATCGTCTGGCTGCTTGATCGCCGCTCGCGGCTATTGCGCGGCTGGATCGCGCTGGCGGTGTACACCCTCGTAGTGACGTTGCTCTCGCCGCAGCCGGTGTCGAGCACGCGCTTCGCCGACATTCGCTACCTCGTGCCGGCGATCCCGCTCTGCGCGTGGGTTGGCGCGGAGACGCTGTGCATCCTGCTGCGGCGTCGTGTGGTTCCGGTGGCCGTGGCCGCCGGGCTGCTCTTCGGCACGAACCTCGCCTACGGCAAATGGACGGGAGAACCGAAGCCGTCGTGGAAGTCGCGCGGATCGACGATCGTCAAGTTCTACCGGGAGCTGAAATCGCCGCAGGCGTCGCCGTACGGCGCCGCGGCCGAGTGGGTTGCGGCGAATGTCCCGGCGCAGGCGCCGGTGTGGGTTCTGCCGGGCTACGCAATCTATCCGTTGATGTTCCACGCGCCAGAGCCGCTGTACGGATATCAGCTTCCGCCCGAACCGGACGAGCAGTTCCGCGAGCTGCCGCTGGTGCACCGCATCGGGACAGTGGCGCCGGACTACATCGTGTGCTTCGGGCCGTTCGGGCAGCAGGCGTTCGAGGAAAACCTGCACGGGCTGGAGGCGATCGGTGCGCGGTACGAGCCGGCCGCGAAACTGGACGTGTATTATTACGACATGACCCGCCCCGAGCTGTTCATGCACGAGTTCCGCACCGTGACGGAGTACACCTCGCGCGAGCGGGTCTTCATCTACCGGCGGATTGGTGCGGCGACCAGGTCGGAGCGGCCGGCGTCGTAGCCACGCGAACGCGGCGAGCGCTTTTGTCGATCGCGCAGCCGCCCGATATATAGCGGCCGACGCCGCTCGGTGCGGCCGACGCCGGAGAGTACGCGGCCCCTTCGCATGAGCCAGACCCCCCTACCCGCCGCCGACGCCGATCGCCGGGCCGAGACCCGCGCGACCCTGCTGCTGTGGGCGTTCATCGCGCTTTACGTGCTCGTCTGCACGCCGCTCGGTTACTACCGCATGTGGGTCATCCACCGCAGCAGCGTCGACAGCGCCCAGCTCATGCAGCTCCTCTGGACGACGGTGAACGGACATGGTGTGCTCTGGTCCCCGACCTTCGCGCAGAACTATCTGGCGCAGAACTTCTGCCCGATTATTCTGGCGCTGGTGCCGCTGTACTGGGTTTTGCCGCACTTCGGGGCACTGGTGTTCGTGCAGACGGCGGCGATCGCGCTGTGCGCCTGGCCGGCGTATCGCATCGCGCGCGGGCGGCTGAGCGACCCGGCGGCCGCATTGATGATCGCCATGACCACGGTGCTCTACCCCACGGTGCTCTCGCAGAACTTCTTCCAGTGGATCCCGCACATCCTCGGGCTGCCGTTCATTCTCACGGCGCTGTACTGCTTCGAGCGGCGGTGGTTCTGGCGGTTCGTGATCTGCAGTGCGCTGGCGCTGACGGGCAAGGAGACGTTCGCTTTTCCGATCTTCATCTTCGCCGCGGCGGCGGTGTGGCAGCGGCGGCCGTGGCGTTGGGTTGTCGCGTCGCTGCTGCTCTCGGTCGGGTTCCTGTCGTTCTATTTCCTGTGGCTCTCGCCGGCGCTGCGGGACGACGGGCCGCTGCACGCCTCGCTCTACCTGAAGTACCTCGGCGACACGCCGGGCGAGGCCCTCGGCGCGTTGCTGCGCAATCCGCTGCGGGTCTTCGAGACGCCCTTCAAGCCGCACAAGGTGGCGTACACGTTCCTGTTGCTCGCGCCGTTGGGGATGATTGTGCCGCTGCTCGGGTGGCCGGCGCTGCTGGCGCTGCCGGATTATCTGGTCAACCTCATATCGGCCAGCTACTCGTTTATCGTCATCCGGCATCACTACGGGACGGTGATCGGGGTGTTCCTGTGCGCAGCGGCGGGCTACGGCGTGCGGCGGATCGCGGACCGGCTGAGCGCACGCTGGGGACCCGGACGCTACGAACGGCTTGTCGCGGCGGGAGTGCTCCTCGCGTGCATCGCAGGGGCGCCGAACGGCTTCAATTACAGCGAGTGGGATCCCTATCCCAACGCGGCGATGCTCCGCGAGGCCATGGCGATGATCCCTCCGGAGGCGTCGGTGTTCTGCACGGAAGATCTAATGGTACACGTGGCGGCGCGGCTGAATGTCTGCGACAACACGACGGCCGAGTGGCGCTATGGGCGCGGGCGAGTGTACGAGATGGCGACGCGGTTCGACTACGTGCTGTTGAACACGTTTGCCCAGGCGGTGCCGGCCGAGTGGCGGACCTGGGCGGGCCAACTGCTAACCGACCCGAGCTTCGAATGCGTCTACCGCGACAAGCATGATTCGGCGTTGCTCTTTCGCCGAAAAAGTGGCGGACTGATGAAGAATTTTTGGCGGGGGAACCCATAGCGGAACTGGATGCCTCGAAACGGCGACATCGTGCCGGTAGATACATGAGGGCCAATCGGTGCGATCGGCGTCCCATAAAGGGCTGTCCAACCGAGGGATGAATGCTGAAACGGAGCACTCCGTTGTGGGTTGTCGGTCGACAATGGACAAGACGGTCCAGTTTCGAGGGACGCGGCGTTGAGATTTATTGGGCCCAAGCCCTAATTGTCTTGAATCCGTTTCGGGGTTCTGGTAGGATTCTTGGTGTCAAGAAGCACCCGGTTTCAACGTCGGGCGTCAGCGCCCGCGCAAACTGGTAGGAGGAGAAAGGTAATGCATCTCCGCAAGACTCTCCTGTTGTTCATTGGGGCACTCGTACTCGTCGCCGGCGCGACCGCGCAGGCGGGGTTCGTCAATCTGGGCACAAGCGGCTGGCGCGCTGAGTGGGACTCGTCGCTCGACCCGTTCGTCGACATCAACTACGTGACGGAGACGAGCAATGCCGTCTTTATCCAGAAAGCTGCCGAGTTCACCCAGGGGCCGGTGAACGGCGTATTCCCGTCGATCCCGATCATCTTTCGGCAGATTGCCTGGCCCGCCGTGTCAAACATCGTCATCGACGACGAGATTATCGTCAACAGCACCGGCCACGACTGGACGGACTTCCACATCGACCTGGTCGATGGGCAGGATGCGTTGTTTGACCCGGTGGCAACGGCGAATTCCGGTGGCGGTGGGCCGATCGGATTTTCGATTTCGCCGTTTATGCAGGCTGCGTTCTCGGGCGATCTACAGCGGCTCGATATCTGGGACGGTGTGGTTCCGAATGGCGGAGCGTGGTTCCCGGGTGATGGTGCGACCGATGGCCAGCTCTGGATAAACGTGAACCCCCATCAAGAGGCACCGTTCACGCTCTTCACGCTGAAGGAAACTCCGACTCCCGAGCCGGCCAGCCTGGTGCTGCTGGCGCTCGGCAGCGTGTTGATGCTTCGCCGGCGCGGGTAGCCCGCCGGGACAAGGTTGAAGACTGTACTGACGGGCCCGTATTCGGGCCCGTTTTTTTTTTGCGCACCGCCACTTATCAGGCTCTGATTCTTGCGTCCGGGGAGCATTGGCACCCGCGTAGCGCGAAACCGATTACGTCCGAGAATACGGGGTGTGGCTGCGGCCTGCTCGATTGATCCTGAAAAAATTGTGGGCGGCGGGGCAACGAGTCGCTTGAGTTCCATCGGCCGTTCTGGTAACCTGATTGGTAAGAAGCACCCGCGGCGGCACGCACAGTGCCCCCGTTTCGTTCAGGAGGAGGAAAGCATGCGACTCCCGAGATATGCGCTTGGCGTGATCTGTATGGCCGCACTGTGCGTCTGCGCTTCGGCACAAGCCGGCTTCGTCAATCTGGGTTCCAGTGGCTGGCGGGCCGAGTGGGATTCTTCGCTCGATCCACATGTCAACATCACTGTCGTCGCGCAGGACCAGGACGCGGTGTACATTCAGAAGGAGGCGGAGTTCACACAGGGCCCCGTGAACGGCGTCTTCCCCTCGATCCCCATCGTTTTTCGCCAGATTGCCTTCCCGGCGGTGACGAACATCGTCATCGACCGCGAGGTCATTCTGAACAACACCGGTTTCAACTGGTCCGATTTCCACATCGACCTGCTGGACGGCGGTGATGCAGTCTTCAACCCCGCGGCCACGGCGGCCTCCGGTGGTGGTGGTCCGATCGGCTTCTCCGTGGCGCCGTTTCTCGACGCAGCCTTTGGTGCGGGTGACACACGCCTGGACATTGAAAACGGCGTCGTCGCAAACGGCACCTTCTGGACGCCCGGCAGCAGCGATGTCGCCCCCGACCAATTGTGGATCTCGGTCAATCCCCATGCTTCGGCCCCCTTTACGATCTTCACGATGAAAGAAACCCCGACCCCTGAACCGGCGAGCCTGGTGCTGCTGGCCCTCGGCGGTGCAGCGGTGATCCGCCGGCGCAAATAGGCAAGTCCCCCGCAATATGGTGAATTCAAGGGCCCTTGCTGGGCCCTTTTTCTATGCGCTGAATTCTCCAACTCTTTTGTTTGCGGTCGGTTACGAGCTATCCGTGCCGTGCGTACGGGCTCACCTGATTACCAGCGACGCCCATTAAACCGGGCGCCCGATAAGAAAAGTCTTGAGTTGGAGACCCGGCTTTGCTACTGTGGGGTGCGAGAGGGATACCGGGCGGATGGTCCGGTGCGCTGCGTTCTGCGGCGAATGAGGGAGAGAGAAAGATGCGACAGCTCACGCGCGCAGTCTTCCTGTTCGCATTCACTGCCATCGTCGGCGGCTCACCCGTTTTCGGCGGCATCATCAATCTTGGCGCGAGCGGTTGGCGCGTCGAGTGGGATGCGTCACTCGACCCCTATCTCGACGTCAACTACGTAATGCAGACCAATGACGCCGTTTTCATTCAGAAGGGCATGGAGCTGACGGACGGCCCGGTCGGCGGCGTCTTCTCTCCGATGGAACTCACGTTCCGCCAGGTTTCGTGGCCGGCTGTGGCCAACATCGTCGTCGACGACGAGATCATCGTGAACTCGACCGGCTCCGCCTGGGGAGGTTTCCGCAAACGACTCAGCGGCGATGCCACGTTCGACCCGATCGCAACGCTCGATTCAGGCACCGGCACGCCGATCGGTTTCAACGTCGAACCGTTCAACGAGGCGGCGTTTTCCGGCGACCTTCAACGGCTGAACGTCTGGGACGGTTCAATCGCCCCTGCCGGCATCTGGTTCCCCGGCGACGGTGTGCATGATGGCGCGCTGTGGATCAGCGCCGCGCCGCGAGAGAACGCGCCGTTTCATGTGTTTACGCTCACGGATCGCCCGTTGCCCGAACCGGCGAGCCTGCTGTTGCTGCTGCTGGGAGGTGGCGCGGTGTACTTGCCAACGCACCCTGAGCGCCACTCCCGGCGCGTAACGAACTGAGTTGAAACTGTGGTCAAACCGCTGACGACTGTGGTCATCACGAAGAGGAGAGAGAGATGCGGACCCCGACGTTGGTTCTGTTCACGATGGGCCTGGGCCTGGCGGCATCTGCCGCCGGCACACAGGCGGGCATGATCGACCTGGGCACGAGCGGCTGGCGCGCCGAGTGGGACGCCTCACTCGATTCGTTCCTCAGCATCCTGTATCTGGGCGAGGACGACAAGGCAGTCTATATCCGCAAGGAGGCGACGTTCACTCAGGGGCCGGTCAACGGAGTCTTCCCAAGTATCCCCGTCCTCTTTCGCCAGACGGCCGCCGGCGCGCTGCAAAACATCGTCATCGACAGTGAACTGATTTTTAATCAGACAGGTGTCGACTGGACCGACTTTCACCTTGATCTGCTCGACGGCGGCGACGCGCTATTCGATCCAACCGCCACCGCCGATTCCGGCGGTGGCGGGCCGATCGGCTTTTCCGTCGCCCCCTTTGCCGCAGCCGCGTTCTCCGGCGACCTGCAACGACTTGATATTTCCGACGGCGTCGTGCCACACGACACCAGTTGGACACCGGGAGATGACCCGGAGAAGCCCGATCAGCTTTGGATCAACGTCAACCCGCATGAAGAGGCGCCGTTCACGGTCTTTACGCTGAAGGAGACGCCGACCCCCGAGCCGGCGAGCCTGGTGCTGCTGGCCCTCGGCGGCGTGGCGCTGGTCCGCCGCCGGACGTGACACACGCCTACGTCGCGCGCTCGGCCACGCAGACGATCGACGAGCCCCAGGGCAGCGCCAGTGCGCGGAGCAGCGCGCCCTCTAACGCGTAGACACTTCGCAAAGCAGCGTTTAGCGGCGGCCAGACGGGTGCGAGGTCGGAGCGGGCCGGGACGGCCGAGAGCCACTTTTCCTTGAGCCGCACGGCCGCGATCAGCGGAAACAGCAGGAAGTGAAAATAGCTGATGCGGCGGACGCGCCAGCCGGAAGCGTCGAGCACGGCACGGAGTGAGCGGCGGGTGTAGCGGCGGGCGCCACCCCAGGCCTCATCATGCGGGCCGCGCAGCCAGGGCAGGGCCGAGTCGGTGATCAGCAGCAGCCCGCCAGGCCGCGTGACGCGGGCGATCTCGCGCAGCGTCGCGGCGTCATCGGCCACCCACCTGTGATAGAGCACGTCGAAGAGTGTCACGAGGTCGAACGCGGCGTCGACGAAGGGCAGCCGCTCGATCCTCCCGGCGGCGAGTCGGTGGTGCCCGCGCTCGTGGCACAGGGCGAGCGCCTCGAGCGAGAGGTCTGCGCCGGCGGCCGCGCCCAGCTCGCGCAGCCAGTCGAGGTTGCCGCCGGTCCCGCAGCCGGCGTCGAGGATGCGCAGCGCCCCCCCTTCCGCCGCCTTGGACAGGTGCGGGGCGAGGATGGTCCGCGCCACGCGTCGCTTGGCGGCGAACCACCAGTGCGTGCGTTCCAGCGCGTACATCTTGCGGTATTCGGCCGGGTCCACGGGGCGAGAGTATAGCCCGGATCGCCGATCGCGCCGCGCAGCTTCGCGCGGCACGATCGTCCCCCAATCTTCCGGGGCACGGCTATCCGCCCAGCTTTACATCCCGGCGCGGTCCGCCTATTCCATCGCCATGCCGAAAACGGAAACGGCGAACGGGCCGGGCGGGCCAGCGGCGCAGCCGTCGCGCGCGGCGCGCGGGCGGTGGTGGGCGGTGCTTCTGCTCGCCGCCCTGACGCTCGCCTTCTTCCGTGAGCCGCTGCTGTGGGGGCGGGCATTCTACGTCTTCGACCTGTCGATCGCCTACCTGCCGATCCAGGTCGACAACGCGCGGATGCGGGCGGGGGGCGAAATCCCCCTCTGGAATCCGCACCTTCTCTACGGCTATCCGATCAACGCCGAGTCGGAGGCCGGCGGGCTCTATCCCCCGGCGCTGATCTTCAATTTGCCGCTGCCGCCGGAGCGGGCGTATGCGTTGTACATTGTGC
>CAZNDQ010000107.1:0-10450 GCA_964571825.1 uncultured Planctomycetales bacterium
CCTGCGCCGCGCGCGGCCCCTCGTGATGCAGCGCCCGCGCAAACAGGTCCTTGCCCGTCCCTGTCTCGCCGCTGATCAGCACCGTCGGCGGCGACTCCTGAATCGACTGCCCCAGCGTCGCGATCCGCCGCACCAGGTCCTTCGCACGCTGGATCCCCGCGCACCGCCCGACGATCCGGTCCAGTGCGCTCGCCGACGCCGAGACCTTCTGCTCGCGCCGATAGACGTTCTGCAGGTGCCCCTGCTCCATCGCCCGCGCCGCGATCAGCACCAGCGCTTCGAGGTCGAACGGCTTCGTGATAAACTCGTATGCCCCCAGCTTCATCGCCTGCACCGCCGAGTGCACGTCGCCGTGCGCCGTGATGATCACCACCGGCATCTCCGGATGATCCGCCTTGATCACCTCCAGCAACTCCAGACCGCTCATCCCCGGCAGGCGCAGATCAGTCATCGTCAGATCGGCGTGGTTCGCCCCCAGCCACTGCACGCCCTCCTCCGCCGTCGTCACCCAATGCGAGGAATACGGCGGGATGCGGAACCGGTCGCGCAGCGTTTTCCCGATGACGTGTTCGTCTTCGACAATCAGGACCTTCGGCACGTCGACTGCCTCCCGCGCGGTCCGACCGACGCCTGCGGCGTGGTAGTGTTATCCGCAATCGTATGACAACCCTATGCACCCGGCAATCCGCTGACAGACGCCGGCTCGACTCCATACTGACCGCCGTCCGGCCGATGTATAATCCTCTGTCCGCACGGAGTGGCCCCGGGGACCCGCCCGATGAAGATCCGCACGCGCATCTACGCCCTCTTCTTCGCGGTCTTCCCCGTGGCCGCCGCCGCCAGCTACGCCTCCTGGCGCTCGGTCTCCGAATTCAGCGAAGCCAACCTCGATGCCCGCAATCTCGCCCGCGCCATGCTCGCCGCCGAACGCGTCCGCGGCATGATCTACCGCTACGCCGTCTTCTCCCAGTTCACCCTCACCGAGGACCGCTGGCTCGAGGAAGAGGAGCAATACCGCGCCGGCGTGCTCCGCCGACTCGAAAACCTCGCCCGCCTTGCCACGCGCTCGGGCGAGCGCGAAATCGTCATCGTCCTCTATCAGGACTTCGAGGCGCTCTGCGCCCAGTTCGAGGCGGAGCGCACCCGCCGCATCGCCGAGACCGAGCGTGCTTCCGCCGCCGACGACCTCCCCACCGCCGCCGCATCGCTCCCGCCCGCCACCGATGCCGCGCCCCCCTCCCCCGCCTTGCCCGCCGACGCCGACGCGACGGCCCGCTCGCTGATCGAAGCCGCCCGCGAAGCGAACAAGGGGCAGGCCGACGTTTGGTACTCGATCGTTGCCAAACAGCCCCCCGCCTTCCAGCACCTCGAGGCCGACCTCGACGGACTCGCCCGCTACTATGACGAACTCCTTCTCGCCGTCACCATGCGCATCCAGGACGCCGGATACCGCGCGCTGCTGACCGCCACGCTGGCCTTCGTCCTCACCGTCGCCGTCCTCCTCATCGTCATGGTGCAGGTTCGCGTCTGGCTGCTCACGCCGCTCGAACGCGTCGGACAGGCTGCCGCCCGCATCGGCGCCGGCGACCTGACCCATCGCCTCAAACGCACCCCGCGCGACGAAATCGGCGACCTCGCCCGCCGCTTCAACGACATGGCCGCGCAGCTCCAGCACCACCAGCGAAGGCTCCTCGAATCGCGCGAATTCGCCCTCATGGGCGCCATGAGTTCCAGCGTCGCCCACGGCATGCGCAACCCCCTGACCGCCATCAAGGCCAGTGCCCAACTGATGGAGGCCACCCTCGCCGACCGCCCCGAACATCTCGAACGCATCCGCGACATCATCGCCGAGGTCGATCGCATGGGCCGCCGCATCTCCAGCCTCGTCTACTTCACCAACCCCGGCGCGCTCAAACGCGAACGCACGACGATCGGCGAGTTGCTCGAACTCGGCCGCGCCGAGGCCCGCGCCACTATCGAACAGTGCGGCATGCAGATCACCGTCCAGGACGGCATCGACCGCATCGAGGTCGTCATCGACCGCGACCAGATGACGCAGATCATCGCCGAATTGCTGCGCAACGCCGCCCTCCACGGCCGGCCCGGTACGCGCGTCAGTTTGTCCGCCGGCCGCGAACGCTATAATGGCCGCGACGATGGTGCGGTCGTCCTGGTCGTCGCCGACGACGGGCCCGGCATGGACGCCGTGCGGCTCAAGCAGGCCTTCGACCTGTTCTTCACCACGCGCCCCGGCGGCTCCGGCATGGGCCTCGCCTGTGCCCGCCGTATCGTCGAACTGCACGGCGGTTCGATGTCCGCCGAGTCCGAGCCGGGCCGCGGTACGCGCATCGTCATACGACTGCCCGCCGCGCCCGAACAGGCGGAGCAGCCGGACCAGGAGTCAACACGCGCCGCGGAACGTCCGGACAGGGCCCGGACCAGCGGCGCCGGCGGCACCCCGGCCCCCATGACCTGAGCGAGTGATCCGCGATGCCTGACGACAATCTCCCGCGTCCCGGTCGCGTCCGACAGGCCCTCGTCTCCACCGCCCCGCCGCGCCGCGAAAGCGTTAAGGAAACGCTGGAGTCCGTCGTCATTGCCTTCATCCTCGCCTTTGTCTTCCGCGCCTTCATCGTCGAGGCTTTCGTTATCCCGACCGGCTCAATGGCCGCCACGCTCAACGGCGAACACTGGGAGCACACGTGCAGCAATTGCGGCTACGCCTTCGCCGTCGGCGCCAACCGCGGTCCGGACCAGGCGCTCTTGGCCCCCGGCGACCTCGCCTGCCCGAACTGCAGTTGGGCCCACGACACCATTCGCAACGGTACCCCCACCGACGCCGGCGATCGCATCCTCGTGCTCAAGTGGCCGCGCGACCTCATGCAGCTCGCCCCACACGCGCTCGGGCCGCGCCGTTGGGACGTCACCGTCTTCAAAAACCCCTCCGATGGCACGACCAACTACATCAAACGCCTCGTCGGACTCCCCGGTGAGGTCGTCGAGATTATCGACGGCGACCTCTACGCCGCCCCCTTGGACGTACTCCCCCCGGCCACGCTCGAAAACCTCAGACGCGCCCGCGATCTCAAGCTCGACGCCACCCGGGCCGCCCTCAACCTCGTCGAAGATGCCTCCGCCGTCGACGAGTACTATCGCCTGTCGCGCCAGATCTCGCGCGAAATCACGCCGTTCCTCCGCATCCAGCGAAAGACCCCCGAAGCCCAGAAGGCCGTCTGGTCCGTCGTCTACGACCACGACCTTCTCCCGCGCCGCACGGAAAGCGACGCCGCGCAGTCCGACGCCCCGATCTGGGCGCCGCTCAGCGTCAACAGCCCCTGGAGTACCCGCGACCGCCGCCTCTTCTTCAACGGCCTCGAATCCCGCCGCGAATCGATTCGCCTGCTCCGCCACAGCCCGCTCGACGACTACGGCTATAACTCCTCCCTTCCCAGCCGCACCGGACCCGTCCCCGTCGGCGACACGCGCCTCCGCGCCGTCGTCACGGCCGCCTCGCTCCCCGCCGACCCGTCCGACTCCTTCGTCGACTTCGTCCTCACCAAACGCCAGGACGAATTCACCGGTCGCCTGTATGCCGACGGCCGCGCCGTCCTCCTCCACCGCACCCTCGACGGCAGTCAGCAGCCGCGCGAACTCCTCGCCGCTGCCGTCGCGCCGCTCCAGCCTCACCAGCCCCGCCGCGTCGAGCTGCGCAACGTCGATTACCGCGTCTCCCTGCTCGTCAACGGCCGCACCGTCCTCGAGTCCTCCGACGACGACTACGCCCCCGACCCCAGCGCCCTGCGAAAATTCAGCAACGACAAACAGCGCGACCCCCGCCCCATCGCCACGGCAACGTTCGCCGCATCGCACCTTGACCTGGAGCTGCGGCACGTCGCCTGGGAACGCGATATCTACTATCGCTCGACCGTGTTCAGCGACGACGGCCGGCGCGAACCCCAGCGCAGCCTCAACCCCTGGCTCGACCACCCCGGCTGGGCCTCGACCGGAAACCCCCTCCTCCTTGACGACGGCGAGTACATGATGCTCGGCGACAACAGCCCCCAGAGTCAGGATTCCCGCCTCTGGTGGAAGGTCGCCCCCGCCCTCCAGGATCGCCCCGACTATCAACTCGGCACGGTGCCCGAGGATCAGATCATCGGCCGCGCCTTCTTCGTCTACTGGCCCGCCGGCTACCGCGCCTGGTGGGTCTTTAACCGCGGCCTCATCCCCAACGTCGGCGAGATGCGCTGGATCAGGTAGACCGCCTAACCCGCCCCCGGCCGCCCAGTTGGCGGACGACCGCCGGGGCGGTAAACTACCTCCGGACAACTTGTTACGGACACGGAGCAGAATCGAATCGGGCTGCCGACACCAGCCGTCTCCGTATGTCCAGCGCTCTGGCGCAGCGACAGCGACCGCATGATCTCGGAACAACACCTCCTTTCCGTGACCGATCTGGTGAAACGCTACGGCGGCCGCACCGTCGTCGACCGCGTCAGTTTTCACATCGCCCGCGGGGAGATCGTCGGTCTCCTCGGCCGCAACGGTGCCGGCAAGACCACCAGCTTCCGCATCACCATTGGCATGATCGAGCCCGACGGCGGAGTCGTCTTCTTCGCCGGCGAGGATGTCTCACGCCTCCCCATGTACAAGCGCGCCCAGCGCGGAATGGGCTACCTTTCCCAGGAGCCCAGCATCTTCCAGCGCCTGACCGTCGAGCAGAACATCATGGCCATTATGGAAACCGTCAAATCCATGACCGTCGCCGACCGGCGCCTGCGCATGCAGCAACTGCTCGACCAGTTCGGCCTCACGCGGCTCCGCCGCCAGCCCGCACGCACGCTCTCCGGCGGCGAACGACGCAAGCTCGAGATCGCCCGCGCCCTCGTCACCAATCCGACGCTGATCCTCCTCGACGAGCCCTTCAGCGGCGTCGATCCCATCGCTGTTGAGGAACTCCAGCACGAAATCCGCCACCTCAAGGATGACCTCGGCATCTCCATCCTCCTCACCGACCACAACGTGCGCGAGACGCTCGCCGTCACCGACCGCAGCTACATCATCGACGACGGCAAGGTCCTCCGAACCGGCACCCCGCGCGAGTTGATCAAGGACGAACTCGTCCGCCGTACCTACCTCGGCAGCACCTTCCGCGGTGACGAGTTCGACGACCCGGAGCCGAATGTGCCCCAGGCCGCCGCCCGCGTGCGCGCCACCAGGCGCCGCGCCTGACGCCGCCCGGCCGAACGCCAATGGACGCCACCGCCCAAAAAACCAGAAAGCGCTCTCGCATCCGCCGGCTTCGTCAGCAGACCACTCTTGCCGCCATGCAGGCGACGCTGCGCGCCGCACCTCACGCCCCGCCCTGGACGCTCGACGCCGCCGAGACCGCCCTCCGCGCGCTTGGCCCCCTCGCCCCCGTGCTCGCCCGCAACGTCCGCCGCAACATGCGCGCCGTCGGCGTCGACGCGCCGTCCGCGCTCCCGCGCTATTTCGCCGCCGTCGCCCGCCATCTCGTCGACGCCTTGCGCGTCTACCGCTGCGGCGCCGACCCGCGCCTCGACCCGTCTCGCCGCACCGAGACGCTGCGCGCACTCGCCCGCACCCGCTTCTCCCTTGACGACTCCATCGAACACGTGCGCGCCGCCGCCCGCGACGGCCGCGGCGTCATCCTCGCCGCCCCCCACCTCTGCAACTACCTCGTTTGCCTGATCCGCCTCCACGAGGTGCTGCCGCTGACGACCTACATGCGCTGGTCCAAGGATCCGCGCCGCCGCGAACTCAAGGCCGCCTGGTTCCGCGCTGCCGGCGTCAACGTCATCGCCGAGCCGCGCCAGGACCGCGATCCCGGCGTCCGCGCCCGCATCTGCATGAACGTCCTGCGCGAGGGCGGCATCCTCTTCATTACCCCCGACCTCGCCCTTCGCCGCGACGCCGCTCCCCCCGTCCGCCTCTTCGACCGCACGATCTCATTGCCCGCCGGCCCCGCCACCATGGCCCTCCGCACCGGCGCCGCGCTCATCCCGCTATTCGCCCGCGCGGATTCCGACCGCACGCGCATCGTGTTTGATCGCCCGTTGCTCGAACCCGCGACCCAGCGCGACCGCTCGCGCGCCGGCGCTGCCGAGTCCGCCCTCCGCCAATGGGCAACGCGCTTCGAGGACTTCGTCCGCACCGACCCCCAGTGCTGGTTTCTCTGGGCCGACAAGCGCTGGACGGCCGCCCTCAACGCCAAACCGGAAGAATGCACCGCAGCCCACACCGGCTCGCTGCGCGCCGCGGAGACGCCGTCGTGATCGCCGTTACTCTGCTTCTCGCCGCTTTCGCCTTCCTCTGGGCCGTCGAAAACGTCCCGCGGCTCCTCACGCGCCGTCCCGCGCAATGGCTGCTTCACGCCGACACGGACTCCGCCCGCGCGCGCCAACTTCACCGTGCCCTCACTCAGCTCGTCCTGCTGGGGATGATCCTGCTGTATCCGCTTCTCCGCGGCGACTCCGTCCGCGGTTACTACGCCGACCTGCTCGGCCGAGGCTCCCCGCGTCAGGCCCTCCTCGGCGCCGCCCTCAGCATCTTCTGCCTCTCCCTCCTCTACCTCGCCTGGCTGTTCTCCGACAATATCGAGTTCGCCCCCCGCCACGCCTCGTCCCGCTGGCTGCGTAAGCTCGCCGCCGCCCCGCTCACCGCACTCCTCGGCGCCGCCGTCGAGGAACTACTCTTTCGCGGCATTCTGCTCGCCGACCTGCTCCGCTCCCTGCCGCCCGCTCCGGCAATCGTCAGCGGCTCGGTCATCTTCGCCCTCGCCCACTATGCCCGCCGCGTCAAACGATACTGGACTTTCCCCGGCCACCTCCTGCTCGGCGTTCTTCTCTGCACCGCCTATGTTCGCACCGACGCCCTCTGGCTCGGCTTCGGCCTTCACGCCGGCGGCATCGCCCTCCTCTCCGGTACGCGCCCCTTCATTCGCTACCGCGGCCCCGCCTGGCTTGTCGGCGCCAGCATCTTCCCCTATGCCGGTCTCGCCGGTCTCGTCCTGCTCGCGCTGCTCACCGGCGTCGTATGGACGCGCCTGAGCTGAAAGTTACAATTGCAATGTGTCGACCTCCCGCCTATCCGCCGAGCCGGCCTCCGCGCGCTCCGATGAATCCGTTGGTCGCACCCCTGACTCGCACGTGGCAATTCTTCACAACGGCGATTCCGACTGTCAGAACCAGGCGCAGCAGAAGCTGCTGGCCCGCTACCACGGCGCAGCGCAGCTCTACACATTGCCCGAGGCCCGCCGCCTCAGCGACGAAATCATCGCCGGCAACGTCCAGTTGCTGCTTTGCAGCAACCTCAAGCTGCTGATCCAGTGTCTCTGGGAATGTCAGATTCAGGTCGACATGTGGCGCGGCCGCGGTCTGCACATCGAGCTGATCGACTCGCCCTTCCCCCCCGGAACCGATATCTGGCCGGTGCTGCTCGACGCCACCGACGCCTGGCTCGCCGCGCAACGCGCCGCGCGCCGCCGCCGCATCATCGCCGGCCTCATCCTCAGCCTCATCGCCGTCGCCGCCTGCGCCGCCCTCATGTATCTGCTGCCGCGCTGAGCTGCGCACGCCGGACCCGCCTTCTCAGATCATCAGCAGATACAGCCCCCACAGCGCAACGCCCACCACGTACATCCCCACCACGATCGTCACCCACAGCGTCAGCCCCGCCGTCAACACCTCGCGCGGCGTCTCGCACTTGATCGACTTGTAGACCAGCGCGATGCTCAGACACAGCGGCAGAATCATCAGCGTCTTCGTCCAGCCGCCCAATGTCATCGGCTCGGCAAAGAGCCCCGCGAGTATCATCATGGCGACCCTCCTCCCGGCGGCGGCCGCGCCGCCCCCGGCCGCGGACCCCACTGCGCCCCCCGTGCCACCGCGTCGATCACCACCAGCAGATTGAGCAGCCCCGCCACCCCGCAGTACACGATCCCGATGTCGTCCGCCGGCCACACCGCCAGATACGGCGACGGCGCCCCCGCCTCCGTCCGCGGCAGTTGCGCCGAAAGCGCCAGCGCCGCGATCGTGTTCGACCCCGTCAGCATCTCCGCCAGGAACCAGTGCTTGTGCGCGACGGGATCCACCGTCGACCGCACGCCGCCCACTGCGACGCCACACCAGAATGTGACCGTAATGACCGCCAGAAAAACCGAGCCACGCCACCGTTCGCCGAGAAAGAAATGCCCGGCGCCCGGCACGAACCACGCCAGCACGCCCGCCACGATCGCGCGAATCTCCGTGCCCTCGCTTCGCGTTCGACCCATGCTAACCTCGACCCATCCCCGACATGCACGAACCCGGCGCGCCGCCGCACGTCCCGCAAGTCGGTGATACCGGCAGACTCTTCGCCGCGCCCGACGCCGGCGCCGAGAACACGCTCAGCTTCCGGCGCACCTCGCGCCCGCCGCAAGATGGACACACGGCCTCCGCGCGCTCAGCCCCCGGCCGAATCAGCTCTTCAAATTCGGCGCGGCACGAAGCACACTCAAACTCGAAGATGGGCACCCGTCGATCCCTCGCTGCCGACCTGAACGCCGCTCGACTGTCGCGTGGCGAGTATATTTTCCGCCACGCACACCGGCAAGCGACCGTTCGCTGTTGACCGCCCCCTCGCGCCGCCATAGAACCGACGTATGCCTTCGGAAGACACCACCGTCGTCATCACCGGTGTCGGCTGGATATCCCCCTGGGCCTGCGGCTCGGGCGCGGAGCACTTGGCCGCCTCGCCCGCAGCTCCGCCCCGGCGCTCCGACGACGGCCGCTGGCTCGTCCCCGACGCCGAACTCGGCCCCGACCCACGCAAGATCCCCGATTCCGGCGGCGACCGCGCGGCGCTCCTCGCCGCGCCCGCCCTCCGCCATGCCGCCACCGACGCCGGCCTCGACCTCGCCCGCGCCGACCCCACGCGCGTCGGACTTGTCCTTGGCTCCGCTTTCGCCGCGCTCGCCGACATGATGCAGTTCGCCGGCGAAGTCATTGCCCAGAGCCCGCGCTTCGTCTCCCCGATCCACTTCCCCCACACCGTCGGTAACTACGCCGCCGGTGCCGTCGCCCGCAGCGTCAAGATCAACGGCCCGAATCTCACCCTCGGCCAGGGCCCCGAGTCCGGCATCCTCGCCCTGAACGAAGCCGCCTCACTCCTCATCGCTCGCACCGCCGACATCATCTTTGCCGGTGGTGTCGATACCATCGACCCCGCGCTGCTGCCCGGTCTCGTCGCGGCCGGTCGCGCCCGCGTTGACGGCCCCTTCGCCGCGCAGCCCGCCGAAGCCGCCTGCCTGCTCTGCCTCGAAACGCATGATCTTGCCCTTGCCCGTGGCGCGAAGATCCTCGGCGCGATCGGCAAATCGGCCCCGGACAGCCGTCGAATCGTCGTGGCTCCCGCGTTGTGCGGCGACCCCCACCGCGATCAACACGCCGCTGACGCAGCGCGCACGCATCTCCCCGGCAAGTTGGCGCCGACCCTTGTCGTCTCCGCGCGCCATCTGCTCGGCAACGCCTTTGCCGCCGCGGCCGCTGCTCAGGTCGCCCTCGCCCTCGCTGCGCTCACCGGCCGCCCAACTCCCGCATGGAACCTGGAACGAACCGCCCTCGACAGGCGCGAACTGACCTGCGTGGAACCCGCACCCGCCGACGCCGCGCTCATCCTCGGGCCGTCCGACGTCTCCACCCGGCCCCCGGTCCTCTGGCTTCGCCCGAGCGGACGCTGACCCTCACGCTGCGCTCTCCGCCCTGCTCACGTCCCCTGCCGCGCGAAAACCATCGCCGCATCGTGCCCCGTGAACCCCGTCGCGATCTTCAGCAGCCGCCTGATTTCGCGCTGCTCATTCTGCCGCGCGATCGGCAGCGGCAGATCGTTCGGCTCGCTCGCCGATCCGTTCCTCTGCCCCACCACCGTCCCCGACTGCATCATCAACAGCCCCAGCACCAGCTCGATAATCACGCAGTTCCCAAGCTGGTGCCCGACGTACGGCTTGAGCGGACACAGCGCCGCGCGCCCCGCGCCGCCCAGCGCCCCGCGCAGCGCCTCCAGCTCATACCCGTCGCTGATCGCCGAACCCGCCCCGTGCGGAATCACCAGGTCGATCTCCTCCGCCGCCGTGCCCGACCGCCGCAGCGCTTCCTTCACCGCCCACGACAGCCGCCCGTTGCGCACGTCTGGCAGCGCGTGCTTCCAGCTCTGTTGTGCAAACGCCCCGCCCAGATACTCCGCGTAAATCCGCGCCCCGCGCGCCTGCGCATGGCTCAGCGATTCCAGCATCAGCGCCGCCCCGCCCTCGCCGACGTAGAACCCGCTCGAATTGCGGTCGAACACCCGCATCACCGGCCCCGCCGCGTACGTCTCCATCTGGTGCAGGTATTGCAGCCGCACCCCCGTCTCGAACGCCTCCGCCCCCGCCACCAGCATCGCCGGCGCGTGC